>NZ_JAUOES010000003.1:0-273231 GCF_031932065.1 Shewanella scandinavica | reverse complement strand
AACCCTAAGGTTTCGGCTCAATGAATTCTGTTATTTGTTTCCGCCCTCTCTTCATAAAGAGAAGAAAGCGAAACCAAAATTATGTACATATTGCTATGAACACTCATTCATTGATTTAATTCTTTGATTACTCACTCGAAAGTAAAGTAATTTCGATTAACTCAACACCTGTGAGTGTCCACACAGATTTCTTGTTTTATCTTGTTAAAGAGCAACTCAACCTCGTAAGAGAAGATGAGTACCACACTGAGCGCCGAACGCTTCCAGTTGGCTAGGGCTGCGTATTCTACGCATTTCCCGTTTCGCGTCAAGGAGTATTTTTCAACTTCTTGCTGCGCTTGAATTAAATGCTTAAAAGCGACTCAATTCAAGCTAACTCGTCAGCTGGCTTTCGCTGTCTGCCGTGTCAGTGGATGCGCATTATAGGGAGCAGGAGATTTTGTGCAACCCCTATTTCAAGGAAATTTGCAGTTAATTCTAATTATCTAATCTAACCACACCATACCCACCACTTACCCCCAAAGTTATCCACAAAATGGCATTTTCTCTGCTGTTATTTCTCATATTCTGCGGTTCTACGGCATCAAGACGAAGGGATTTGCGCATAGATTCTATAAAGTTTAGATAAGGATAACGGCTACTCGAGCCGAAATAACTTAATCAGGGACAGGGAGAGATCTCTTTAATCCTTATTTGGTAACTCGCTATATAAGTAGCAGCATAAGTAACTGTCATAAGTAGTGCAGAGATCATTCGACTCTATTCACCTTCATCTATTTTCGAGTGAGCGGATTAGCTCGCACTCCAGAGTAATTGCCCACAGTCGGTAAGATCATAGCCACCCAGTAGCGCCGCCATTTGCCTCGAGTGGCCGCTCGCCAACATAGTAAAGAGTTGTTGAAGCTGACGACGGAAGTAAATGCTTTGCGGCATAACGAAATCGAAGGACTCTTTAATCAGTGGCACGAAACTCAAACCACTCTCCAATGCCACAGATTGACAGCCAAAACCTATATCGGCATCACCACGGGCGATATAACCTGCCAGCTCCCGTTCACTATAGGCCGTCAGCACGACATTTAGCTGATCTAAGCGAGCGCCTTGCTTTAACAACCAATGTTCTAAATGTTGCTGGCTACCCGCGCCGCCCTGACGACTCACCCAACGCCAAGGTAAGTTCACGACTTTATCTTCCTCTTGGCACCTGTGGTGCATATCGGCACGCATGATCAACCCTTGTTGACGGGAGTAACCGTGCACCATGATCCATTGTTGATGATTGTTATACCCTTTAAGTAAGGCTGGATGACGGATATTGCGATCCTCCATACTGCCCCAGTGCAAGGTACACACATCGGCATAACCTTTAGCGAGTAACTCTAATCCTAAGCGTGAACCTGTCGCGCTGTAGCTTATCAACTCACGGCTACCGACTTGTGCCATCAAGCGCGCCACCAGCATAGATAAGAGTGGATCGTCACTACCGGTGATCAACAAACGGTCGGTAAGCATGCCACTGTGACACGAATCCATCACCCAACGGTCGATTAACACTTTCGGGAATAGCCATTTACCGGTGATTTTAGTGGCGGGGAGAATTCTGTCATTGGCCATGGCGTAGACTTTTTTCTCGTTAAGATCTAAATACTCGGCCACTTGCTTCGCGCTCATGTAAACCAATTCACTGGCAGACGTCATCTTGTTTCCTTGTCTTATTCTTTATTACTGCATGCAAGTCTTAGCATTACTGTCTTAGCTCACTTGGGGCTAAGGAGCCGTATTGGCATCAAATTGCAGATTTTCACTGCCGTGATACACCAAAAAGTGTCGACCTTTAGCGCGGGCGATAATAGTAATGCCTAACTGCTGCGCCAGTGCTAAGCCCATCTGAGTGACGCCGCTACGTGATAGCAAAATGGGGATCCCCATCTTGGCGACTTTAATCACCATTTCAGAGGTTAATCGGCCTGTGGTATAAAAAATCTTGTTATCACCACGATCCTGCGTCAGCCACATATCCCCTGCCAAGGTATCAACGGCGTTATGGCGGCCGACATCTTCAACGAAGGCCATAATCCTATCGTCTTCGCACAAACCACAGCCATGCACAGCGCCAGCATTCTTATAGGTTTCGTTATATTCGTTGATATTTTTCAATAAGCTATACAGCGTGCTTTGCTTCAAACTCGGTGTAGGTAAATTGATGTTATCGAGATCCTGCATAAAGCTGCCATAAACCGTGCCTTGACCACAGCCTGACGTCACGGTTTTTTCAGAGAGCTTCTCGTCGAGATCGGCGGTTTGTTCACGGGTAACCACAGCCGCAGAACTCACATCCCAATCGACGATGACAGAGTCCAGCAGGCTCACATCCGAAATAAAGCCTTGGTTCTTAAGATAACCTAACGCCAGAGACTCAGGTTTTGCCCCTAGGGTCATCAGCGTCACTATCGGACGCCAGTTTAAATAAACGGTAAGTGGACGTTCGCAGGCGACAAATTTATCTAGCACTTCCCCAGCTTCATTCACTGCTTTTACGGCAATGGTTAACGGTACTTCCGCTTGGGTTCTCACAAAAGAACACTGATGATGAGGCTTCTGAGTGGGGTTAGCTACCGCTACTTCTTTATCTGTGCCCATGCTGTTTTCCGAAATCATAATGCTACCGCTTAACGAGTCATGGCCTGAGCATAGCAATATTTATACCTAGGTATAAAACTCGGGTTTAAATGCGTGATCTGCCGCAATGCTGATTTTTCATTAGCCCTTTTATGTCCCAAATAAAACCCAGCACTGGACAAAATGTCCACTTTTGAGGGGGTTTTTGATGATCTAGTTCAAACTAATACCCCATGTTTACTGGCACCAATATTGCAGTGACCTTTTATCGCAATTTGTTGGTAAAACCGATCCGTTCGATCTACGGTTCGTCCATCAACACGGCTGAGACGGAGAGACAATGCAACATACAACGAATGTTTGGCCCATGTACGTTTCACTTAAAAAAGTAGAGAAACAAGTTGGCCGCTGGACCTCAGTACAATGGGAAATTGAACACCTACTTCCCGCCACCCATCAAGCCCCTGACGACGCGACCTTAGTGCTCCTCGAACTGCACAAAGACGAACGTGCCAGCTATCGCCTCAATCTCGATGTCGATAACGCTATGCTGTATTTAGTGTGCGATGAAACGGCCGATGGCACTTGGATACCCGCAGCGCTGTCGGCAGATCAAAACGTCGCCGCAGGTTGCCTTGAGGGCAATACCCCTGTCATCAACCTATTGATGCCAGAAGCAATAGCTTGTTGGATTGAAGCCTTTATCACCCAGCATGGCGAAGTCGAAATCGCCGCCCATCGCCGTAAGCATGTCGATGGCCGTAAGAATCAAGGCCCGAGTCACGATCCACTTCGGAGGGACTAATGGCTGAATCCACGCAAAAAACGGCTGGGCTACTGAGTCGCTGGAACCAGCGTCGCGAACAAGTTGCCGCTGAACAAGCGCGAGAAACTCAAGAAGAAGCCGCGCCTCAAGCGCCGATCGCGACCGAAGCCACTGTGGCAGTTGAGTCGCTTAATCCCACAGAACCCGCAGTAGAGTCCAATACTGCCGAACATGACGATCCGAATCGCATGCTCACGGCGGCGGATTTACCGAATCCTGACGAAATTGAAATTGGCGGCAGCTTTGCGAGTTTTATGGGCGCGAATGTCGATCCGGCAGCGAAATCTGCGGCGCTACGCGCACTGTGGAAACAACCGCACTTCAACGAGATAGATGGGCTTTTAGAATATGCGCTCGATTACAGTAATCAGCCCAAACTCAGCGCCGAAGTTTCAGCAGAATTAGCACAAAAAGTCTTCCGCTACATCACCAAAGACAGCGAAACGCCGGATGAAGAGTCAGCCTTAGCCAAACAAGCTGCAGAAACTAATCCATCCGCTAGTCTTGATGTAAGCGAAACCACGACTCAAGAAGTCGAAACCGAATTGGCAGCAGAGCCGATAGCGGACAATTTGGATGGGGAGACTGATGACCTACCCCAAAATGCACCAGAGCCCTCGGCTCAGGCCCAAACCCGAGTTGTTTAACGTCAGTTTAGCTAATTTTAATGTCCGTAACTTTGGTATGTGAATTGCTGTACTAAGACATAAAAAAGCTTAGATAAAAGCAGAAAAGGCAATGACTTACTTATTACCAGCCGCCTAAATCTGCCCAGATACAGTAAAACAAGAAACAGCCAGAGTACTGTTCAGGAACGCAATGTGAGCACTCATTTGATGACCAATCAAACCCAAGAAGCGTTAAAACAAGCGCGGCAACAGGTGTTAGCGCAAACTCAGATGCTGCAGAATCTGATCCCGCCAACCGTCAGCTACACCACCGAAGGCAATGTCCTCATTATCGGCCCAGAAGATCTGGCTCGCCTTGCCGCGGACAAATTGTCCACTATGGCCCATCGCGTGATTTTAGCCAATGAAGCCATTACCAGCCAAGATGAAGCCCACCTTGAGCGTGTGATGGCGGCGGCAACCGATGTCGAAAGTTACTACAACAAACTCATTGGCGTAAAAGGCTTTTTAGGCCAATTCCAAGTCAGTGTTGAACATCAAGATGGCGCGGCCGAACTCAGTTTAGTGTCGATTCGTAAACCCCATTTCGATATCGTGCTCGATTTGAGCAGCACAGCTTGTTTGAACTTAGAGATGCTACCACCCGGTTATTTCTATGTCGGTCAAGATGCTGAGAAACTCGAAGATGCCCTCGCCCAAATTCCCGATCTCGTCGGCCAATTCGATAAGCCTCGCTACGTCAAAATCAACCCAGATATTTGTGCCCACGACCGCAATGGTATTAACGGTTGTAATCGTTGCCTCAACTTTTGCCCAGCCGATGCAATTAGTAGCGTGGCGAAGAAAATTGAAATCGACCCATACCTTTGCCACGGCGCGGGCAGTTGTACCAGCGCTTGTCCAACGGGTGCCATCAGTTACGATTTACCGACGCCGCAGGCTTTACATTCATATCTGAACAAAGTCGTTAGTCGTTTCCGCGAGCAAGCCCAAACCGCACCGGTAATTTTGTTCCACGACAATGCCGTCGGCGCCGACTTTATCACCGACGATCTAGCGGGTGATATTATCCCCGTCGCCTTAGAAGAAATTACGGTTGCCAGCTTAGATCATTGGCTGTCGGTACTCGCATGGGGCGCACGCCAAGTGCTGATCCTTAATACCGACGCCACAGCGCCAACTCTTACACAAATGCTTAAAGGCGAGCTTTCGTTAGCCAACAGTATTTTAGATGAGATGGGTCAGCCGCAACGTATCAGCCTCATCGACCCAAGCATGCTTGCAGATTTAGATTCGATGCTCGATATCAGCTTAGATTGGCCCGTGATCGTGCCCGCTGCATTTGCCTCGACCACTAAACGCAACACGCTATTTGAAGCGATAGATCACCTCAATAGCCAAGCGGGTGAAATCGATACTTGCCTTAGTCTCAACAACATTCCCTTTGGCAAAGTCAGCGTGAATGTCGAAAAGTGCACTATGTGCATGTCCTGCGTGGCAATTTGTCCAACCGTGGCATTGCAAGATGGCGGCGACAAACCTGCACTACACTTTATTGAGCAAAACTGCGTGCAATGCGGCTTATGTGAAGCGGCCTGTCCTGAAAAAGTGATAAGCCTAACGCCACAAATTAATTTTGATAAAGCTGCTCGTCAGCAACAACACACCCTGAAAGAGGAAGCCCCCTTCGAATGTATTCGCTGCGGCTCTCCTTTTGCGACCCAATCTATGGTGCATCGGATGCTGGATATGGTCGGCGCGCACAGCGCATTTTCTGCCAATATTGAGCGCTTGAAAATGTGTGGCGACTGCCGGGTAAAAGACATGTTTGAAGACATTCTTCAAGATCCTGAAAAGCAACTGCGATAAGAGATCCGCTATGACCGAATCAGTAAGACAAGTTTCAGAAAACGATCAGTTGAGAGCCGATATCTATCAACTGTTAGCCGCCCTATTGCGCCGTCAGCCGAGTCCTGAACTGCTGCAATTTTTGGCCAATCTTGAAATCGATGCCAATGAAGACAACGAGATGACCAAAGCTTGGTTATCACTCCAACTTGCCGCCCAGCAGTTCAACGATGAACAGCTTGAAGACGAGTATTTTGCGCTATTCCTCGGCGTAGGCTCTGGTGAAATCCTCCCCTATGGCAGCTGGTTTATGACTGGCTCCTTAATGGACAAACCGCTGGCATTACTGCGCCAAGACCTGATGCAACTCGGATTTGAACGCGAAGACAACGTCAAAGAACCCGAAGATCATGTAGCCGCCCTTTGTGAAGTAATGGGAACCCTGATTCTAGAAGCGCCGAGCTATCGCCAACTGGCTTTTTACCAACGCCATATCGGCAGTTGGATTGGCCGCTTCTGCGACAACTTAGCTAAGGCGCCCAGCGCTGCGTTTTACGCGACTGTCGCCCAGCTAGCAAAAGCCTTCTTTGAAATGGAAGCCAGTGCCTTTGAACAATTGAGCTTAGATATTCCTGTCAATTGCCCAGGCAGCGCCGACCTACAACCGGCCACCAGCGATTTAGCAAAACCAGTGGAATTAATGAACTAAGACTAAGCTTAATAATAGCGCGACATGTGCGCGCTAGATATCAGTGCTAAATGGATTGAAACAGCGAAGGTGAAGTCACACGCACCTTCGCAACAATAACGAAAGCTTAGGCTTTCACAATAACCGAGGTGGTCGCCGTTTGTGCCACCTTATCCCGCAACACAAGGAGACACTATGAAGAAGCCAGCTTCCGACATGGGCCGTCGTCAATTGCTCAAAGCATTGGCACTCGGCAGTGCGGCAGGCGCAGTGGTAACCGTGAGCAGTCAGGCGTTAGCTTCGACAAAAACGGCAGAAACCACAGAGCCTAAGAGTGAGAACTACCGCGAAACCGACCATATCCGTAACTATTATGCGTCGTTGAACAACTAACCAGAGGAGAGTGTGTGATGCGATTAACCCGCAAAACAGACCAGGTTGTCGAATCTAAAGCGCCAGCACTGGGTCTCAATCGTCGTCAGTTCTTAAAATCGGCAGGTCTTGCCACAGGTGGCATAGCTGCGGCGTCCATGCTGGGCACAGGCATGATGCGTAAAGCACAAGCCCAAGAAGACATAGGCCACAATGTTCCCACCGAAGTTAAACGTACCATCTGTTCTCACTGCGCCGTCGGCTGTGGTGTATATGCAGAAGTACAAAACGGCGTGTGGACAGGTCAAGAACCGGCATTTGACCATCCCTTTAACCAAGGTGGACACTGCGCGAAAGGTGCGGCACTGCGTGAGCACGGCCACGGTGAAAAACGCCTGAAATACCCAATGAAGTTAGAAGGCGGCAAGTGGAAAAAGATCTCTTGGGATCAAGCGATTAATGAAGTCGGCGACAAGATGGAAGCGATTCGTCAAGAGTCAGGTCCAGATTCCGTTTACTTTATGGGTAGCGCCAAGTTTTCGAACGAACAAGCTTATTTATATCGCAAATTAGCGGCACTGTGGGGCACGAACAACGTCGACCATTCAGCCCGTATTTGTCACTCTACCACGGTAGCCGGTGTTGCTAACACTTGGGGCTACGGTGCGCAAACCAACTCGATTAACGATATCCGCCACACTAAGTGCATCATGTTTGTGGGTTCAAACCCAAGTGAAGCGCACCCAGTGGCAATGCAACATATTCTGGTCGCCAAAGAACGCGGCGCGAAAGTGATTGTTGTTGATCCACGTTTCACCCGTACTGCAGCGAAATCTGACGAGTACGTGCATATCCGCCCAGGTACAGATATCCCCTTCATTTATGGCCTGTTATGGCACATTTTTGAAAACGGCTGGGAAGATAAAGAGTTTATCAAACAACGTGTATACGGCATCGAGCGTATCCGTGAAGAAGCCAAAAAATACACCCCAGAAGAAGTTGAACTGGTTGCAGGCGTGCCTAAGGCGCAAATGTACCGTGTGGCTAAAATGCTGGCCGAAACGAAACCCGGCACTATCGTTTGGTGTATGGGCGGTACTCAGCATCACGTCGGTAATGCCAACACCCGTTCATACTGTATTTTACAGTTAGCCCTTGGCAACATGGGTGTTTCTGGTGGCGGGACCAACATCTTCCGTGGTCACGATAACGTGCAAGGCGCGACTGACTTTGGTTTGTTATTCGACAACTTACCCGGTTACTACGGCTTAACGACAGGCGCATGGGCTCACTGGTCAAATGTATGGGATCTCGATCCTAAATGGATTGCAAGCCGTTTCGACCAAGGTGAATACCTAGGCCAAACACCACAAACCTCAGCCGGTATTCCTTGCTCTCGCTGGCACGATGGGGTGTTAGAAGATAAAACCAAAATTGCGCAGAAAGACAATATCCGTCTGGCGTTCTTCTGGGGACAATCGGTTAACACTGAAACCCGTGGTCGTGAAGTGCGTGAAGCATTGAACAAGATGGATACTGTGGTTGTGGTCGATCCTTTCCCAACCATGGCAGGTGTTATGCACCAACGTAAAGACGGTGTGTATCTATTGCCTGCGGCGACGCAATTCGAAACCTATGGTTCAGTATCGGCCTCAAACCGTTCGCTCCAATGGCGTACTAAAGTCATCGAGCCACTGTTTGAGTCTCTGCCCGATCACATCATCATGTATAAGTTCGCTAAAAAATGGGGCGTTGAAAAAGAATTCTGTAAGCACATTCAAGTGAATGGCGAAGAGCCTTTGATTGAAGATGTGACCCGCGAATTCAATACTGGTATGTGGACTGTGGGTTATACAGGTCAAAGCCCTGAGCGTTTGAAAATGCACCAAGAAAACTGGGGCACTTTCGATGTCAATAATCTAACAGCACCAGGCGGCCCTGCTAAGGGTGAAGTCTACGGTTTACCTTGGCCATGTTGGGGTACACCAGAGATGAAACATCCTGGCACCCAGATCCTGTACGATCAATCAAAACACGTGAAAGACGGTGGCGGTAACTTCCGTGCCCGTTACGGTGTCGAACACGATGGCGTCAACATTCTTGCCGAAGGTTCTTTCTCTAAAGGCAGTGAGATTCAAGATGGTTATCCTGAATTCTCCGCCGACATGCTCAAGCAATTGGGTTGGTGGGATGAACTCACAGATGCAGAGAAAAAACGCGCCGAAGGCAAAAACTGGAAGACTGACATTTCTGGTGGCATCCAACGTGTTGCGATCAAGCATGGCTGTATTCCCTATGGTAACGCTAAAGCCCGTTGTATCGTTTGGACTTTCCCAGATGATATCCCGAAACACCGCGAACCACTTTACACTCCTCGTCGTGACTTAGTCGCCAAATACCCAACCTACGAAGACCGTATGGTTGCGCGTCTGCCGACCTTGTATAAGTCAATCCAAGATAAGGACTTTACCCAAGGCTACCCACTGACACTGACCTCTGGTCGTCTAGTGGAATACGAAGGCGGCGGTGAAGAATCCCGTTCTAACCCTTGGCTTGCTGAGCTGCAACAAGAAATGTTCATCGAGATGAACCCTGCGGATGCTGCGGATCGCGGCGTGCGTGACGGTGACAATGTCTTTGTGCATGGCCCAGAAGGCGCCAAGATCACGGTTAAGGCTATGGTGACACCGCGCGTTATTGCCGGTGAATGTTTTATGCCATACCACTTTGCTGGTGTGTTTGAAGGCGAAAGCCTAGCGAAAAACTATCCTGAAGGCACAGTGCCTTACGTGATAGGCGAATCGGCAAACACCATTTTAACTTATGGCTACGACGTTGTGACTCAGATGCAAGAAACTAAGTCCAGCTTGTGCCAGATCAGCAAAGCCTAACCTACTTGATGAGGAGATAAGCCATTATGGCAGTCATGAAATTTCTGTGTGACACCAAGCGCTGCATCGAGTGTAACGGTTGTGTCACTGCATGTAAGAACGAAAACGACTCCGCTCTCGAGTGGGGAATCCAACGTCGCCGCGTGGTGACGATTAACGATGGTCTACCTGGCGAAGCTTCTATTTCAGTGGCATGTATGCACTGTACTGACGCTCCCTGCATGGCTGTATGTCCGGCAGATTGTTTCTACCGTACCGAAGACGGCATAGTGCTACACAACAAAGATACCTGTATCGGTTGTGGTTATTGCTTCTATGCTTGTCCATTTGGTGCACCGCAATTCCCGAAAAAGACTGCCTTTGGTAGTCGTGGCAAGATGGACAAGTGTACTTTCTGCGCCGGTGGCCCAGAAGAAACCTTCTCCGAAGCCGAGCGTAAAAAATACGGCGCCAACCGTATTGCTGAGGGCAAGTTACCTATGTGTGCTGAGCTTTGTTCGACAAAAGCCCTGCTCGCGGGTGATGCGGAAGTGGTATCCAATATCTACCGTCAACGTATGGCCTCTCGTGGCAATCCTAACGTGATTTGGGGTTACAACCCCAAGACAGGTGAGATTAACTAAGTAGAGCGAGGGTTAGGGAGTCATCCCTAACCTCTGGCAAGGAGTGAAAATGTTAAACAAACAGTTAAACAAATCACTGCGCAGTCTGTTTGCTCTGTTGGTGCTCGTCATGGGATTGGGATTAGGTTCAGTAATGAGCGCAAGCCCAGTACACGCAAGTGATCAGCAATCGAGTCAACAACAGGCGAAAGCGCAAACCAGCGATGCCGATCTTTGGCGAGCGGTAAAAGCAGGCGATGCCGGCTATACCACTGCCAAAGGGATAGATACTGGGGTGTTGATTAACGTTGCCGGTAACCAAGGTAAAGAACTGAGAAACCAATATCTGACCCCGATTATGGCTTTGGCCGTTGTCGGTGTGTTCGGGGCTTTCTTATTGTTTTATCTGGTGAATGGTCCATCAAAACTCAGCAAAGGCTTTTCAGGCAAGTTAGTGGCACGTTGGTCTAAGGCGGATCTGTGGATCCACTGGATCATGGCGAGTAGCTGCCTGACACTGATGTTTACCGGTTTAACCATAATGTTAGGTAAGCATGTTGTTCAGCCAATGTTAGGACCTGATCTGTGGGCGCCATTGATCTACGGCAGCAAAACCATCCACGATTGGGCAGGTCCCATCTTTATCGCGGCTTGGGCTGTCTGTGTCGTCAAATGGATGCCACTACAAACCTTCAAGATGTATGATTTGAAATGGTTTTTAGTGGTAGGTGGTTATATCAACTTTGGCCCGTTCAAAGGTAAACACCCCGACAGTGGTTTTGCTAACGCCGGTGAAAAAATGTGGTTCTGGACCCTGATGTTGTTTGGTTTATTTATCAGTGTTTCTGGCATCATGTTGGTGTTACCTGGCTTAGACTTACCGCGCGAAGCCTCCATGGGCGCGCTACTGATCCACTCTATCAGCGCCATTATTCTGATTGCCTTTACCATAGTGCATATTTGGATGGCGACCGTACTCAGCGAAGGCGGTATGGAGTGTATGAAGTCAGGCTATTGTGATGAAAACTGGGCAATCCAGCACCACAATCTCTGGTATGACGAAATCAAAGCCAACGGCAACTTAAAGTATAAAGACTAAGTTAAACCGCAGCTTTTAGGTCCTTAAAACACCCCGCCATGCGGGGTGTTCTTTTATCTGCACTTCATTAGACAATACAAAAACTTAACACCTGAAACGTCTTGATACAAAAAGCCACCAGCCCCCTGCTCCCGAGGGAGTTGCGAAACTATGAGCGAGTTAACGCTTTAAGAGAACGGCAGCCGATTTCAACACTGCAAACTGTCCTAGATCAATTCCTACTCAACCCTTTCCTACTATATTGCCGTCACGCGCGATGATTGATGGCAAACAAGATGATTTCATTATCTTTCCCACCGCTAATCTTCACTTTTTGATAACAAGATAAATCCCACAAAAAGCCGTGCGATCTCAAAAAACTAAACCCTAATTTCAGGAGTCAGCATGAAGCAGCAACCCAGCGATTTATCTCGCCGATCTTTGCTTAAAGCGCTCACCGTCGGCAGCGTAGCGGGTGCCGCGATTGCCGCAACCGGCATGAGCGTGGCACAGGCCAGCGAGAGCAGCAAGGTAACCACCAAAGCGTCAAAGGGTTACCACGAAACTGCGCACATCAGCAGCTATTACAATAGCTTGCGCAGCTAATCTAGGAGAAGTCAGCGATGAAGTTAACTCGCAAGTCTAGTGTCGCCCCAGTGGCAGACAAACCGGCGTTAGGCATTAGCCGTCGTCAATTTATGAAGCACGCAGGTATTGCAACCGGTGGTATTGCGGCGGCATCACTAATGGGCACAGGCATGATGCGTCGCGTCGAAGCCAAAGAAGTGCCACATGATGCCCCTATCGAAGTCAAACGTACTATTTGTAGTGCCTGCGCCGTCGGTTGTGGTCTGTATGCTGAAGTACAAAATGGCGTGTGGACGGGTCAAGAACCTGCATTCGATCACCCCTTTAACGCCGGTGGTCACTGCGCTAAAGGTGCGGCACTGCGTGAACATGGCCACGGTGAAAAACGCCTGAAATACCCAATGAAATTGGTTGATGGCAAGTGGAAAAAAATCTCTTGGGAAGATGCGATTAACGAAGTGGGCGACCAAATGCTCAACATTCGTAAAGAATCCGGCCCAGACTCAGTGTACTTCATGGGTAGCGCTAAATTCTCAAACGAAGGTTGCTACATGTACCGCAAACTGGCGGCCATGTGGGGCACAAACAACGTCGACCATTCAGCTCGTATTTGTCACTCTACCACGGTAGCCGGTGTTGCTAACACTTGGGGCTACGGTG
The DNA here is from genome assembly GCF_031932065.1 of Shewanella scandinavica. Classification (NCBI taxonomy): domain Bacteria; kingdom Pseudomonadati; phylum Pseudomonadota; class Gammaproteobacteria; order Alteromonadales; family Shewanellaceae; genus Shewanella; species Shewanella scandinavica. Next base: position 260,430 of record NZ_JAUOES010000003.1, on the reverse strand, counting down.
CGCAAACTAACTCCTTTAACGATATCCAAAACGCGAATGCGATTTTCTTTATCGGTGCTAACCCTGCAGAAGCCCACCCAGTGGCGATGCAACATATCCTGATCGCTAAAGAAAGAAACAACGCTAAGTTGATCGTGGTTGATCCACGTTTCTCTCGCACCGCGGCGCATTCAGATCTGCACTGTGCATTGCGTCCAGGTACCGATATTCCGTTTATCTACGGTATGTTATGGCACATTTTTGAAAACGGTTGGGAGGATAAAACCTTTATCCAACAACGTGTTTTCGAGATGGACACCATTCGCGCCGAGGCGAAAAAATTTCCACCTAAAGAAGTAGAAAACATCACAGGCGTGAGCGAAGCCGAGGTTTATCAAGCCGCGAAACTCATGGCTGATAACCGCCCTGGTACTGTGATCTGGTGTATGGGCGGTACTCAACACCACGTCGGTAATGCCAACACCCGCGCTTACTGTATTCTGCAATTAGCGCTAGGTAACATGGGCGTGTCAGGCGGCGGTACTAACATTTTCCGTGGTCACGATAACGTGCAAGGCGCGACTGACTTAGGTTTGTTATTCGATAACTTACCGGGTTACTACGGCTTAACAACAGGTGCTTGGACTCACTGGACCCACGTGTGGGATCTAGACATGGAATGGATGAAAGGCCGTTTCGATCAAGGCACTTATCTTGGCCGCGAACCTATGACTACGCCGGGTATCCCTTGTTCTCGCTGGCACGATGGTGTGCTAGAAGAGAAAGGCAAACTCGCGCAGCAAGATAACATTCGCATGGCGTTTTTCTGGGGACAATCGGTGAACACCGAAACCCGCCAACGTGATGTGCGTGATGCTTTAGACAAGATGGACACTGTGGTGGTGGTCGATCCATTCCCAACTATGGCGGGTGTGATGCATCGCCGTAAGAATGGTGTTTACTTGCTACCAGCAGCGACACAGTTTGAAACTGAAGGCTCAGTTTCTAACTCTGGCCGCAGTCAGCAATGGCGCGAAAAAGTCATAGAGCCATTGTTTGAATCTAAAACCGATATCGAAATCATGTATCGCTTAGCGCAAAAACTCGGTTTTGCTGAGCAGTACACTAAACGCATCGCCAAAGAAAATGATTTGCCTGTGATTGAAGACATCACCCGCGAAATTAACCGCGGTATGTGGACTATCGGTATGACGGGCCAAAGCCCTGAACGTCTGAAACTGCATACCCAAAACTGGGGCACCTTCAGCAACAAGACGCTCGAAGCCGCAGGCGGCCCAGCAAAAGGCGAAACCTACGGTTTACCTTGGCCATGTTGGGGCACGCCAGAAGCGAAACACCCCGGCACCCAAATTCTTTACGATCAATCCAAACATGTTAAAGACGGTGGCGGTAACTTCCGTGCCCGTTACGGCGTTGAATACAATGGTAAAAACCTATTGGCCGAAGGCTCTTTCTCTAAAGGTGCTGAAATCCAAGACGGTTATCCAGAGTTCTCCGACAAGCTGCTCAAACAACTCGGTTGGTGGGATGATCTGACTGCGGCAGAAAAAGCCGAAGCCGAAGGCCGCAACTGGAAGACAGACTTGTCAGGCGGCATAGTACGCGTGGCGATCAAGCACGGTTGCATTCCCTTTGGTAACGCCAAAGCCCGTTGTATTGTTTGGACTTTCCCAGACCAAGCGCCTGTTCACCGCGAACCGTTATACACGCCACGCCGTGACTTAGTAGCCAAATACCCAACCTATGCCGACATGCAAGTGCACCGTCTGCCAACTCTGTATAAGTCAATCCAAGACAAAGACATGAGCGGCAAGTACCCACTGGTACTGACCTCTGGCCGTCTGGTTGAATACGAAGGGGGTGGTGAAGAATCTCGTTGTAACCCTTGGCTAGCTGAACTTCAACAGGAAATGTTTGTTGAGATAAGCCCTGCCGATGCTGCTGATCGCGGTATTCGTAACGGTGATTTCGTGTGGTTAGAAGGCGCCGAAGGTGGCCGCATTAAGGTACAAGCTATGGTGACGCCACGCGTTAAACCTGGCGTGACCTTTATGCCATATCACTTTGCGGGTGTGATGCACGGTGAAAGTTTAGCGCCTAATTATCCAGAGGGCACAGTACCTTACGTTATCGGTGAATCCGCTAACACTGCGCTGACCTATGGTTATGACCCTGTGACGCAAATGCAGGAAACCAAGGCATCACTGTGTCAGATCGTTAAAGCGTAAGTGCAGCTTAAGCTAGGAGAATTGCCATTATGGCTACAATGAAATTTTTGTGTGATACCAAGCGCTGCATCGAATGTAACGGTTGTGTCACTGCCTGTAAAAACGAAAACGACTCCGCTCTCGAGTGGGGGATCCAACGCCGCCGCGTAGTGACCATTAACGATGGTCAACGTGGAGAAGCCTCTATCTCTGTCGCCTGTATGCATTGCAGCGATGCACCTTGTATGGCAGTTTGCCCAGCAAATTGCTTCTACAGAACCGACGACGGCATAGTGCTACACAACAAAGATGCCTGTATTGGTTGCGGTTACTGCTTGTACGCCTGTCCGTTTGGCGCACCACAGTTCCCGAAAAAAGGTGCCTTTGGTAGCCGTGGCAAGATGGATAAATGTACCTTCTGCGCTGGCGGCCCAGAAGAAAACCACTCAGAGGCAGAGCGCCAAAAATACGGTTCAAACCGTATTGCCGAAGGCAAACTGCCTATGTGTGCAGAACTGTGTGCGACTAAGGCCCTGTTAGCGGGTGATGCCGAAGTGGTTTCAAGCATCTTCCGTGAGCGTGTGGCTTACCGTGGTGCTAAAAACGCGGCTTGGAATTAATTCAGGTCAACAGGATCTGTCCACAGACTTAGCTTAGCGCCTGCTCAGGCGGGCGCGACTAAGTGAGAGAGGATGTATGATGAACAAATGGTTCAAACACATAGGTTTAGCCATAGCACTGTTATTTAGTGCCGTGTGTATAGCCAATGGTGGTGATGAACTGGCGAATCAAGTTCAACAGTCTGATGCCCAAATTTGGGCACAACTGAAGGATGGTGCCACGGGATACACTACCTCCCAAAGTAAGTTTCATGCTCAACCCATCAATACCTATGATTTACGGGTATTAGAGCTACGTAGCGACTGGTTAGCGCCGGCCTTAATGGCAGCACTATTCGGCATGATCATTATCTTTGTTTTATTTATCAAGGTGAACGGCATCTCCAAGCTACACCATGGTTTTTCAGGCAAGTTAGTGCATCGCTGGTCTAAGTTTGATGTTTCAATCCACTGGTTAGGCGCGATCCCGTGCTTACTGTTGATTTTAACGGGCTTAACCTTGCTGGCAGGTCGCTTCTTCTTCCAACCTTGGTTGGGCGAAGGCATCTGGGAAGCTATCGTCTACGGCGCGAAGCAAATCCATGACGTGATGGCGATTCCCTTCATGATAGGTTGGGCATTAATGACCACCCTATGGGCGAAAAACCAGCTGCCAAAAATGTACGACGTAAAGTGGTTCTTAGTCGTGGGCGGTTACATTAACTTTGGCCCGTTCAAAGGTAAGCACCCAGACGCAGGTTTTGCGAACGCCGGTGAGAAAATGTGGTTCTGGGCCTTTGCCCTATTTGGATTAGTGATTTCGGCCTCTGGCATGTTGTTACTCTTCCCTAACCTATTCGAACCTAGCCGTACATTAAGCTTGATCGCACTCGTGCTGCACTCTGTAAGCGCAATCGTGATCTGTGCTTTCTCTATCGTGCACATCTTCATGGCAACCGTAATGTCTGAAGGCGGTATGGAGTGTATGGTGTCTGGTTATTGTGATGAAAACTGGGCAACTCAACACCACAACCTGTGGTACGACGAAATCAAAGCCAACGGCACTTTGACATATAAAGAGTAAAAGTCGCTGAAAATAAAAAACCTCCACAGCATGCTGTGGAGGTTTTTTTATGGGTAAAATAAGTTCGTTAAATCGAGCGCTTAAAAGCGGTACATCACAGAAACACCGAGATTTCTGGGGTCGATAATCGCCGCATAACCATCGGGGTAACTGCGGCTGGCGGGTTCATTTACCGTCAATGCATGCTCATCAAACAGGTTGTTTATAAAACCGCTGACTCTCCAGCTATCGGTTTGATAATCGAGGCTTAAGCGAGCCACCACATAGTCACCAGCCACCCGTGATTCGGTATTATTGATATCCGCAAAATACTCACCCACATAGTTGCCTGAAAAACCGAAAGAAAACGCATCGCCCAACCAATATTTTAAGCCCGCATTGGCGGTCATGTGCGGCGCCGAGTTCAGCTGATTGCCGATAATATCACCATAGCTAGGATCCGCTTGTTTGATCTCACTATCGAGTAACCCTACGCCCGAAATAAATTGCAGGTTTTCGGTTAACATGGCACTAAATTCAGCCTCAATACCGTAGCTGACCGCTTTATCGATATTGGTAATTTTGCGGGCGCTATTAGACGCTTGATAACCATCAAAATCGTTGTAGAAGAGGTTGGCACTCAAGTTAACATCGCCATTGGCAAATGAGCTGCGACTGCTGAGTTCATAGGTATTGACGTACTCTTCGTCGTAATAGTAATACTCACTTTCGGCTAACGACAGCGCACCGCCGCCCGAGTTATAACCCCGGCGAACACTGGCCGCCAAGGTCGTGCTGTCATTCAGCGCATATTGCAACACGAGCTTCGGCAGGGTGACGGTATTGGCATCGTCGAGTTTTTCCTGCAATTGGCTGCCCTGATAGAGCATATTGAAGTTACGTAATTGCTCGTCACGCATCACGCGGCCGCCGACAGTAACCCAGAGTGACTCGGCAAGCCCATAGGTTATTTCACCGTAAATGGAGGTGGACTTAGTGCTGTCATCACCACTGTAAACGGAACTGCCAGTACTGCTAAAATCTTGGCTGCGTTTAAAATACGCTAAACCCACAAAGCCGTTGAAGTCTTTATCTTTAAGGCCAAAGCTGTATTTACCATCGACAGTGTAACTCTGGTCGCTCATATCGACATATTGCTGCGCCGTGACAAGGGGTTCATAGGATTCAAAGCCCCAGTCATAATCCATATAAGCCACGATGAGATCTAAGGCGCGCCCTTCACCGAGGTCATAATCAACTTTCACTGAGTGAGTCGTGGATTTAGTCTCGATATATCGCTGGAAAATAGGCTTAAACGCCCAAGGATCATCACCGGTAAAATAGTTACGCCCGGAGTCACCTTTCTCATCATTGTATGAAAAGCTGTAGAGCACTTTGAGATCTTCAATCGCACTCGGCTGCCACAGGAATTTACCGCGCCAGCGATTGGTGATCAGTTCATTTTGATCAAAAGTGGCGGGATTAGTCTCGTATTCCAAGCCTTTATTGAAGGTATTCCCTGTCACATTTTGTCCGCTCACCCTAAATGCCAACTCATCATCGAGGATCGGGCCTGAGAGCATCACAGCACTGTCGATAAAGTTATCTTGATTACGATAACCGACACGAGCCGCACCTTGCCAATCGAAGGTCGGATCTTCCGTTTTAATAAACACTGTGCCACCAATGCTGTTACGGCCGTTAATAGTCGATTGTGGGCCGCGATACACCTCAATTTGTTGGATATCCCATAGGCCAGTGTCACCAGTAAGATCAGCAACAAAAGGCTCAGCAACCCCATCGACTAAGGTGGATACCCGCGCCCGAGCGCCACCGGTAAAAGAGTTAAATCCAGAGGCAGAGCCGTTACCTGAAACCCCACGGATATCCGGCACAGAACCCGATAGCACCACCACGTTAGGTACTTCAGATAAAGCACTCGAGGTGGATTGATATTGACCGCTGTCGAGCGCTTCCTTGTCGATCACCGAAATAGAAGAGGTTGTATCCTTAAGACTACGTTCAATCTTTTCACCATAAACAGTAATCTTCTCAATAGGTTCAGAAGATTCAGCATCTACGCCTGCATAAGCTGAAGATATCAACAAACTCGAAACTATTGCGGCAATTGCACTTTTTTTAAACGCCCTGCATTCCATAAAAACCTCGACAGCAACCATTGATTAAACGGTGTTAGCTTGAAATGCCGACAATCTACATTAAAACAATCTTAAATCCAAATGATAACCAATATCATTTACATTAAGCTTGTGACTTTGTGACTGACCGCAAATTTGCGTGTGATGATAAGTAAAAGAGTGAACCGGGAATAAGTGCGACTTACGTTGACAGGGGCTAGAGCTTGTTGACGTTTTGAGATTAAATTTTGTTCGCCATGGCAAGCTCGTGATCGCGAAACAAAGAGTGAAGTGCCGTTATTCCTCCCACCTGAGGAGCAGATCGTGTAATTGATAGTACGAGCAGAAGCTTGCCAGACAAACCCTTTGGACAGCGTTTGCGTGTTTTGCGATCTGCGTCACAATCGCCTTTTGCACTGTTAATAAGCTGTAGAATGGCGGCTAACCCTGCTTTATTTTTACCTTAAAAATCAATTAACTGAGATATTATTGAATTTTAATTACACAACAGATAACAACCAGGAGGTTATTTCAAACCAACAAAATAATAACAACCCATTTAAAAACATAAATTTACGCCAAAAAGGCTCAGAATATCACCTTGCGACTGTGTAATACCAAGCGTTAAAATGGCCGCTATATGTAATTTAATTACACCTCTCTCGATTTATACCTCAGTAGGCCACCATGTTTAACAATGCAAAAACCAGCACATTGACGGCGCTGCCTTCAGTATTTTCGAGTATTCTATTGATCATTATCGGTATTTTCTCCTATCGGGGCTTTGCCGAACTCAATGACACCAGCAGCAAACTGATCAACAATACCCAGCTCGCCGAAACCTTCACTAGTGTGCGTGAATCCTTCTTTGAACTGCGTTTAGCAACATTAGTCCATAACACTGACGCCATCAGCTCACAACAACGAAATGTGCAGCTGCTCATAGAGAAACTCGCAAACTTCAACACCGATTTTATGGGGCCAGATGCCAGAACGATCCGCACGCTGTTGCCGCAAATTGAGCAATATGTGCGTCTGTATCAGCAAGAAATCAACTACGCCAAACAAACTGGCGCAGAGCCTGAACTAACACTCGAGCGCAAGGCCCTTGGACCCAAAGTAAGCAATGAGATTAATCAATTAGTTAAGTTGATCACTCAGCGAAACCATGATCTTGGCAAACAAGCCGAAGACAAAGTGAACGCCACCGAGGCATTGCTCCTTGGCCTAATCCTAATTGCCATCATCGCCTCACTCCTTAGTGCACTCTTTATGAGCAAACGCTTAGTCAGGATAGTCAATGACATTAAGCGGGTAATGGAACGCCTAGCCAATGGCGATCTGAGACATAAGACGAACATTAAGGGTGACAACGAACTCTGCTCACTCGCCACAGATCTCGATCGCGTTATCGATAATCTACGCCATATCATCTCAGATATTACCCAAGCCTCAGATCACATGTCTGACCAAATTGGCCAACTGAATGTGCAATCCAATACTAATAGTGGTGCGCTACAAACTCACGCAGTCGAAACCGACCAAGTCGTAACGGCCATGACAGAAATGAGCGCGACTGCCCACAACGTTGCAGGTGATGCCGCGTCTGCAGCCCAGTTTACTCAGCAAGCCAATGAACAAGCTGATAAATCGAAAAAAGCCGTTGAACAGGCCGCCAACACTGTGATTGCCTTGGTGACTAAAGTGGATGTCGCTGCCGATGCGATTAATGATATGAATGAAAACACCCGCCATATCGCTACTATCTTAGATGTGATTGGGGATATTGCCGATCAAACCAATCTGCTCGCGCTCAATGCGGCTATCGAAGCTGCCCGTGCCGGTGAACAGGGTCGGGGCTTTGCCGTTGTCGCCGACGAAGTACGTACGCTGGCCGCTCGCACTCAAGCCAGTACATCCGAGATCAATCAAATGCTTGAACGCTTACGCCACGGCGCCGACGCGGCCGTCACAGCAATGGAGCAAACCAAACACAGTTGCCAACAAGCCGCCGACACCACGACTCTAGTAACAGAAAATCTCGATACCCTGACCACGTATGTGTTCGATATTAATGGGCTCAGCACTCAAATCGCCACCGCCGCCGAAGAGCAAAGCGCCGTGACCGAAGAAATAAACCGTAATCTGACCACCATTCGTGAAATGGTCGATGAACTGAATCAAAGCGGTAAAGCCACCCTCAATAGCGCAACCTCTTTGGCCGCGACGAAAGAACAACTCGTCGGCGTGGTCTCGCATTTTAAGCTTTAAGTTTATATTTACTCGTCCACTCTCGACACAAATCCCTTGCGTGTCATAACTCGCAAGGGATTTCGCTTAATTTTTATTGAGTCACTATTTAACTGCAAAGAACGTATCAAGTCACGGCTACTGAATTACAGCTGGCCCAATATCACAGCTAGCATCACGGGAGATAATTGCAGCATGAAGATTATGATCACCCTCTAATACGACTTTTCCTTGCTCGACAAAGGTAATGAGTACTTCTCCAGTATTAAGACGATGGGGAGTCGGCTTAGCAATATTGCCGAAACTAGGCTCAACCACTAATTCCTCAACACCTAATTGACCATTAGGGTTCAAACATCGACGCCACAGGGATAATCCACTACTGCCTTGAATTGGGTAAACATAATAAATATCAATATTACCATCTGGTCTTGTAATAGCCTTAGCATCGTGCACTGTCACATCAGTCAAGTTAATAGGTATAGCCTCTGTCCAAGTTTTCCCTAAATTATGGGATAATCTAAAATGGGTCTTAATGATATAGACAGATTTACCGCTGGGCTGAGTTTGACTTGTGCGGAAGGATTTTTGAAAAAAATAGACTATATCACCACCGGAGAAAGATGAAAGATAAGGCATAAAACCTGAACTATCTATATCTAAGGGGCTATCAAATTTGACGCCATCATTACTTAGTGCAAAATAAAGGCTGCAACATTTTTTGGCGGTATACACAATAGCAACACTGTTGCGACTAACTCGATGAAATTTAATATTACTTGATGGCGCAATCGCATCCTTTAATAATACCGGTTCTATTTCGACTAAAACCCCATTACGCAATTTGGCTCGAAATACATCAGCCTCAGACTTAAAGCTGCGGGCCTCAAGATAATACAACCAATCTTCGCCATTAAAGTTAACTAAACTCACGGACGAGACTATATTAGAAGGACTTTCAGGTAAAATATTGACTAATGAACCTTTATCTAACACGCCATGATCAAAATTTAAAGAAGTATACCTCAACCAAGCTTTTTCCATCTTATATCCACTCCAAGATTCATACACTAAAGTATTGGATGTTCCAGATTGGATTAGAGCACTTGCATATTGAATGGCGCTGGGATGCTCTACGCGCAGTATGCTTTCTCTTTTTAAAGGCAGTTCATTGCCACTCGCAGTAAATGAAAATGCAATAACAACATATATAATTACCCGCTTTATTATCATCCATTCACCAGGTAAATATTTCATATCTATTCATCCTTAAATATTGAACACAACTAAAAACAAACTACGGGCTCAGCCAATCAACGACGCCATCATGGGCTTTCATACACAACCAACATACCGTATTACTCATGAACACAGTATTCGTGCTCGATACGTTAAGCGGCACACTTGTCACATTTAGTTCACAGCCTAACTTTATATTACCTGCCAACAACATAGCTAATCACTTTAAGAATCGGGATATATTAAGATGAAAAATGTGCTCGTCACCTCAGGCTTGTGCCTGTCAGTTTTGCTACTGAGTGCTTGTAATTCGGATGATAAAGACATCAATAGCCTGACCACACAAACCACCTTAATTGGCGGTGATAGCCACTGCTGGATGGGCGGCACTCGCACAGATTCGGGTCTTGATAACAACGATAACGGCAAGCTCGACAGTAATGAAGTGGTTGATAGCAGCTATGCATGTAACGCCGACCTGTTTACGGACAAAGCGGTGCATTTACCTTTCACTGTGCTGCGCGATGATTTAGACAATGGCGCTATGCCTGGTACTAAATTTGAAATTCGTAACGGCGGCTATGGCTCTGATGCAGCGCCCAACCCCAATAACCCTATTCAATTTTATGCCCTCACCGATCGCGGCCCGAATGCAGATTACAGCGGTAGTTTAGGCAAAGGAAAAATGTTTCCAACGCCTGACTACACGCCACGTATCGGTTTGTTTGAACTGCAAACCAATGGCACTATCACTAAGGTCAAAGACATCTTATTTAAACGCCCTGATGGCAGCTTGATCACTGGACTGCCTAATAGCAGTAGCCTTGGAGGCACAGGAGAAATCCCCTATGACGCAGCAGGTGAAGTCATTCGTCAAGACATGAGCCAGCCTTATAATGCCCAGACCAACCCCATCAAACTCGATGATTATGGGTTAGATTCTGAAGGTCTCGCCGCCATGGATGATGGCAGTTTTTGGGTCAGCGATGAGTATGGTCCACACATAGTGCATTACTCGGCTGAAGGGGTAGAAATAGCGCGGATTAATCCTTTCGCAGACGATGCACGCAACTTATATAGCCTACCGGCAGAATTTGCTCATCGCCGCGCCAACCGAGGGATGGAAGGGCTGACCATCACGCCCGATCAGTCGACACTTGTGGGCATAATGCAATCGACCATCTCCAATCCCGATAAGAGTGTTAACAACAATACCCTGACTCGAATCGTGACCATCAACTTAGCGACAGGCGCTATTAGCCAATATTTATATCAGCAAGAAATTGCCCAAAACTCTAACTCAGCAATCGTTGCCTTAAGTAACAGCCAATTTTTAGTGTTAGAACGTGATGGCAAGTTTTTTAATATCGACACTGATGTGATGAAGCATGTGTACAAGATAGATATCAGCGGCGCGACAGATCTCGAGACCGTCACTGCACAAGCTGATATAGCCCAAGATGCGGCGTTAGGTTTAACCATTAAAGGTAAAACCTTAGAGCAGGTAGCGCTAAGCGATGGCTGGGAGGCACTTGCAGCTAATGGCATCATACCCGCGACAAAATCACTGGTGCTAGATATGGCTGCCAAAACACAATATCCCCATGACAAAATGGAGGGTTTGTGGCTAATTGATAATAAGCGTTTAGGTGTGCTAAATGACGACGACTTCGCCACTTGGAGTAATAACAACACCTTAGAACAGAAATATCTCGATAGTGCGCAAAGTGACATCGACGGCAACACTTTGTATATCGTTGACGACTTACCCTTATCAGCTGATAAATAACCATTAAGTATTCAGCCGCATGAGTCATCACTGTTTTTAGTGGTGGCTCATGACACACTCAAATTGCAATAGAAGTTGTTATAACGAAAGCATAAACCACATAACATCAGCACATCACTTAAGGATTAACCGATGAAAACAGCTTCACAGACGATGACATCATTTACGTTAGCCTCAAGTGTCCTGCTCGCTTCATGTGCGGTACAAGCAAATCCTGTTGAAACATCAAGGGAATATAAGCTGCTGCTAGACCCAAGCCACTTTAATTACGCCACTCAAAGTACAACCGCCAATAACTATCTAACTGATGCTAAACAAGCTATTAGCAACGCAATTAGTCGCAATGTCACAGGCTCTTGGGCATTAACCAAAGCGCGTCAAGTGGCCTTCTATGACACCCCAACCAGTTGTCAGCTAAAGCAGTTAGGTTATATCTTTCGTGACCGAACGAGCGATGGCCAAAGTGAAGTGACGCTCAAATTTCGCAGCCCTGATCGATTTATTGCTGACTTTGAAGATCTCAGCTCACCCGATAATCAAGCCGACACTAAACTCGAAGCCGACATCAGTACCGATATCAATAATGGCATCCGCATTGTATATAGCCATTCAACCACCACGCCAAACACCCGCACCTTAAATGATATGGCCGATGTAAATAGTCACTTTTCAGGCTTTGCCGACGCTTACGGTTTAAGTAACAATCTCACACTCGCCAAAGTCGGTGGCCTTACGATTAATGAATATGTGTTTGAAGGCAGTGAAATCGATTTAGGCAGCATAGACGCCTCACTCGAACTCACGCTGTGGTACACCAGCTCCCCAAATGCCTCGCAGCAACCCGTTATTGCCGAAGTGTCCTTTAAATATAAAGATCCCAATGGCAATTACACCGCCAAAGTCGTGCAAAGAGCTAAGCTGGCTTTAGACGCTATGGCGCAAATGAGTGCGTGGAGCTCAACGAGTTCACTGACTAAAACGGCTTTCATCTATGCAGCAACACCCAATTTTTGCAGTCAATAACGACACACAAATCAGCGTCGTTAACATTGAGCCATAAAGCCGTAAAACGGCTATTGGGGCAGGTAAACTAGGTATCAAGGAAAATGTCGGTAGCTCCTTCAAACTGGCAATGCTACACATTAGTCACGGCAGTGCTATCGCTGCATTTTATCCGCAAGTCATAACTCTGTGATAAACAGCAGGGCTTGCTTGTAGCATAACAAGCCTCTATGTTAGCCAACTTCACTCGCACTACCGCTTGCAAGTACCCGCTTAACGACAAGGATGTTATGAAGATATTCACGATTGCGACTCTCCTATTACTGTTGACCCTAAGCTTTGCAGCAACGGCGGAAAAATCCACGCTGGAACAGTTATTTGAGCAACAACAATACGACGCTTTCTTGCAACAAGCGCAGCAGCAAGCCGCAGAAAACAATACTGAGGCGTTATTTCTACTGGGTAAAGCCTACCATCTCGGCCGCGGCGTCACCCAAGACAATGCCACCGCTAGCCAATACTATGAACAGGCCAGAGCCTTAGGTTCGGCCCGTGCCAGCCATAACCTAGGCAGTATGGCGCTGGATAATGATCGAAAAATGCTGGCCATCCCCTTGTTAGAAGAAGCGCTGGCGCGGGGTCTTAAACTACCGACCTTATATAACCTAGGGCGAGCACACAGTCCGGCAGATCCCATTTCAAGGTTCTATCTAACGAAAGCAATCGCAGCGGCGCAGCAAGCAGGGAGTTATTTGGGGCAAGCCTTTGAACTTCAACCAGATAACCTTTACTTGGATAGTGCCTCACGCGAGTATCTGCGCGCTTACTTAATAGCGATGCAAAGTGTCGGCAGCGAAAGAGAAAGTCTCGACCTCCCGCAGTTACGTCAGCAAGCCATAAAGTGGCTAGAATTGGGTATGGCAGCAGATGATGGTACGGCGTGGACAAACTACGGCGCCCTACTGTTGAATGAAAATGACTACAGCGGTGCGAAAGCCGCATTTTTACAAGGTGCTAAGCGTCAAGTTGCCATCGCTAACTATCATTTAGGCAGCATGGAAGAGCGTGGTTTGGGCGCAGAGGCCAATAAAGTGCAAGCACTGGCATACTACGAGAAAGCAGCGTTAGCAGGCATGGAACAAGCGAAGGCTCCCGCTTATGAGCTGCTTAAGGCACAACTGGAATATGAAGACGATCTCACTAAGTTGGAACAAGGCATTGCCCGCTTTAATGCGCTAAAACAGCAAGATGAGTATGTTCCCATCTCACTGGACTCAGTTATAAATAGGCTGGCATGGGGCACGTTTTTGGCACAGCAGCGGCAACAGACTCTTTCGCTACCCACTGCGGCCAAAATCCAATTAAGCTTGCAAGCCTGTGGTTTAGGCTACAACCAATTGCATGGCAGCACATTTAATTTTGGAGAAAACTCGCACTGGCGCATGGCGGCGTATCTCACCTTAACTGACAAAATTGCTTTACCACTTGGAGGCAGAGTCGACGAGCATGGCTGTGCCAGCTTAACGATTGCCATGACAGATCAGCTGTATCGCTTATTACAACAAGGTGCCGTATTCGGATTGCGCTTTCCCAACTACACCCTGCCACTGGCATTAAGCCGGCAAGAAAATATCTTGCAGCTGACACTTATGCCCGTCGAGACCCCATTACCGGTTAATTAGTCACAGCAATTTAACCCTGTGGCCGCGCTTGCTAGGCCACAGGTATGGTCTATTTTCGCCAGCAACATCTTAATCTTGCGATTCTCTCGCCCAATATCCCGCCAAGATGGCGCCTGATAGGTTATGCCATATCGAGAATATCGCGCTGGGGATGGCAGAAATAGGGCTAAAAAACTTGATACACAAAGCCGTAGCGAGGCCAGAGTTTTGTAGGCCGACTTCGATGGAAATGGTTTTGCAGACGGTATGGTTAAAGCCTAATAAACGGCAGCAGAAATAGCCTAATGCGAGGCCAAAACCATTGTGTAAGAACACTGCCAGCAGAATAATAGAACCAATTTTATCAAACTGATTGGCATTTAACGCCACGATAATGGTAATCGCCATCACGATTGCCAAGATTGAAATCAGTGGCAATGCAGGAGCGACTTTAGCCACCAGCGATTTAAAAAAATGATTGATGATCACGCCTGCGCTAACGGGGAATAGCACGATTTTCACTAAACTCAGTAGCATGTCAGCGAAGGGGATATCGATCATTTCGCCAATCAATAACTTAATAATCAGTGGGGTTAACACTACGCCCGCTAAGGTCGACAGTGCCGTCATGGTTATCGATAAAGCCACGTCACCTTTTGCCAAATAACAGACCACGTTTGAGGCAGTGCCGCCTGCCACGCTGCCCACCAACACCATGCCTATGGTGAGTTCCCTATCTAATCCTAATAACTGGCTGATCAATAATGCGCTGAGCGGCATGACCGAAAATTGCAGTATCAGTCCAGTCAGCACGGCGCGTTTTTGTTTGAATGCATTAGCAAAATCCTGCAGATCTAAGGTGAGTCCCATAGAGAGCATGATGATCACTAACAGCGGCACTATGGCGGATTTAAGCTCAGTAAACCAACTCGGCATCAAATAAGCGGTCACAACGCCTATGAGTGCTAACAGCGGGAAGAAGCGGTTTACGTTTACCAACATAGCTAGCCCTTTAGATCAGGAGGTTATTTTATCGCTCGGATGATGACAGCCGTGCCTCGGATAGACAAGCGCTAATCCGTCAGCAATAAAAGCCTTTAATGGTGATATTTGAATCTCCACATTTAGACTGACACCTTAAGTTAACTCCTCAAATTCACAGTAAATTCCTCCAAAAAGTACAGGTTAAAAATGCATGCTTAATCACTAAAACATGATCTGCTTAACAAAAAGCCCGTGATTTCCTTGTTAGGAAACCGTAATTTATAACCAGTTCACGTTTTAACAATTACATACGATGTAGTCTTATTGCGCTAGGTGGTCGTGAATTACCTAAAGCAATTTCGGTGTTTACGGTTAGCACTCACAGATAGGAATCGTTATGTCTTCAGTTATCCAAACGCTCAGCGGCGCTATCGCAACGCCTTATCAAGCGAATATTACCGTCCCTAACTGGATGCTCGGCTCGATGGAACGAGTCATGCAGTACTACGTCGATAAGAATCTTCGCCTCGATACCCTTTCCGCAGAAATGATGCCAGCGCCCGTAGAAGGCAAAAAGTATATGCTGTACGCGCATATCCCCTTCTGCCATACCCTGTGTTCTTACTGCACCTTCCACCGTTTTATGTTCAAGGAAGACAAGGCACGCGCCTATTTCATCTCATTGCGTAAAGAGATGGAAATGGTCAAAGCCCTAGGCTATGACTTTGAATCTATGTACATTGGCGGCGGCACCACCACAGTATTAGAAGATGAATTAGCCCGTACTATCGAACACGCGAAAACCCTGTTCCCGAGCATTAAAGAAGTCTCCTGCGAGTCCGATCCGCAGCATTTAGACAGCCCAGGCTTTAAGCAACTCAAAGGCCTAGTGGATCGCATGTCCATCGGCGTACAAAGTTTTAATGACGATATTTTAAAAATGACTGACCGACTCGATAAGTTCGGTACGGGTCAACAAACCTTCGACAAGATCATGGGCGCCAAAGAGTTGTTCCCCATTATCAACGTCGACCTGATTTTTGGTTTCCGCGGCCAAACCGATGAAGTGATCCAACACGATCTCGACATGGCATCGCGCCTCGACCCAAGACAAATTACCACTTATCCGCTGATGATCACCCACCAGACTCGTAAGAGCGTGAAAGGCAAGTTAGCGGCGCCGCAGGCAGATATGGCCAACCAATATCGTCAGATCTTAAACAGCCTGAATGGCCAATATAATCAATTGTCTGCATGGGCATTTGGTAAGGCGAATGACGAAGGCTTCGACGAATACGTTATCGACTACGATGAGTATTTAGGGGTAGGTTCGGGCTCATTTAGCTTCTTAAATGACACGCTTTATGTGAATACTTTCTCGCTACGTAAGTACCAAGAACGCATCGCAGCGGGCCACATGGGCGTCGAGCAGCAAAAGAACTACAGCAAAAAAGACGTGATGCAATACCGCTTCTTGCTGGGCATGTTCTCCGGCCGTTTATCACGTAAATATTTCCGCGATACCTTTGGCGTCAACTTAGATACCGCCTTGTTTAAAGAAATGACCTCGATGAAACTGATTGGCGCGATTAAAAATGATCCAACCGATCCCGACAAGCTGATCGTCACCGACAACGGCAAGATGATGGGTCTCTTGATGATGAAAGAGTTTTACTCAGGCATGGATAACGTGCGCGCCCAGTTGCGTAAACCGCTCAAACCCTGTGATATGTAACACTTATTGATGATTGTTGATTCATAAAGACTAAACAGGCCCTTCGAGGGCCTTTTTGTTAACTCGGTTTAAAGGTAATCTTGCCCAGTACTATTAATTGAGCACAATCCCAACAATAAAGGAGTATTCGTTATGGGTTTTAATGAACAAGAAAAACATGCTTTATTGGCACTCAAAGGCGTTGGCCCGACAGTAATTAAACGCTTCGAAGAAATTGGCATCAGCTCGCTGCAACAACTCGCCCAACACGAAGTGGATGATATTGCTAACTTAGTCGCCAGCATGCTGCGCACCACTTGCTGGAAAAATAGCCCACAAGCGCGAAATGCGATAAGTGCGGCCATCGACCTCGCCCGCGCGCAATAATCGTTCCCCATTGATACTTAAAGCATCCAACTAGAGTTAAGAAGTACATGTCAGCACACTTAGTCATACCCCTTTTTGCTATAGCTTTACTCGTCTACGGAGAAACGGCCTCTGCCAACGACAGCAGTTTTGGCGATGCTAATGGCTCTATTACCCTGAAATATCAGCCTAATATCAGTATGGATAAAGAGTCGCTCTTCATCAGCGAGACCGAAGTCAGGGTCGATTATGTGTTTACCAACATCAGTTCGCAGGATCTTATCGTCCCCATCGCCTTCCCCATGCCACCGATGTTTTTTGGCTCCGCCGATCACAGCAGCATTGATAACTTCACCCTTAAAGTGAATGGCAAAACCCAGCCAACTCAGCACAGGCTTGTTGCCCAACTTGCCGATAAAACCGATATTTCAACCGAGCTGAAACAGCTTGGTTGGGGGGTAGATGAAGTCGCTTACTTTGCCGAATATGCCGAAATTCCCAAGGGTAAGTCTGCACTCCCACAGCAATGGTTGGATGAGAACCAGCAAATCGCCTTTACCCTAAGTGATTACTTTGTGTGGCAACAAACCTTTCCCGCGGGCCAATCTGTCGCAATCAGCCATAGCTACAGCCCGAGTATTTCAACGGGTGTTCCCTATCCCGCCAGCGAAATTATCGATACTCATACTGAACTGGCCTGTTTAGATGAAAGCGCCAAACAAGGCATTAGGAAGCGCAACCTTATCGTTAAACAAGACGGTGAAGATCAGGAGATTGGCGTCGAATGGAGCCACCTTAGCTATATTTTGGTGACGGCCAATAACTGGCAAGGGGCGATTAAGGACTTCAAACTCACCCTGAAAAAATCCCAACCCACAGATCTCATCAGCTTGTGTTTTGATGGCGAGCTTAAAAAAACCGATCCACTCACCTTTGAGTTCCAGCAAAAACAGTTCACGCCAAAGCAAGATCTCAGCATACTGTTTATTCGTAAACCGAATATTGAATAATCAAAAAAGAAGCCAGCTAAGTGCTGGCTTCTTTCAGGACGAGATATGTTTTTAATTTAAAAACTGTAGGTCATACCTAACCAATAGCGGCGGCCGTCTTCGATATAACCGTATTCCTCTTGGGTAATGTCCTTATCGAAGGCGTTGTAAATACCCGCGCTAAATTTCAGGCTATCGTTCAACTGATAGTTAGCCCCTAAATCCAGCAGAGTGTAAGAAGGGGCGATTAAACTGCTCGATGACGGTCCCGTCGTCGGTTGGCTCTCTTCGCCACGGTAGTTGACTCTCAACCAAGTGCTTAAGTTATCAATAGGCTCGTAGTTGAACGACGCTTGGATCAAATGCTTAGGCAATTGATTCAATGGGCTACCTTTGTAAGCTCCCGTCTTTTGCTCTGAATCCGTGTAAGTGTAGTTACCCGTAAAGCTCAGGTTTGAGCGAATCCGATAGTCGATACTCAGCTCAATCCCTTGAGTCACAGCATCGTCGATATTCACGTAAGTGGTTGGGTCAGAACCAAATTGATTGGGGCCATCGGTACATTGAGTCGCAGGACAGGCCACACGGGTGATCTTATCTTTAAACTCGTTATAGAACACGCCCGCACTGGCGGTAATGCTCTCGGTCAGATCCGAATACACACCTAACTCATAGTTCACTGAGGTTTCAGGCTGTAAATCTGGATTACCGTACATGTTGCCGCCACGGCTCACTTGTCCCCAATCGGGCACTGTCTGGCGCAAACTCGGCGCCCTAAAGCCCGTCGACACGCCGCCCTTTAAGGTGGTGCTGTCGGTTAATCCCCACACGCCGTAAACACGCGGGCTGACATGGTGACCAAAGTTTTCATCGTCATCCAAACGCAGCCCCATGGTCAGGGCAAAGTTATCGACTATGCGCCATTCATCCTCAGAAAATACCGACCATTGTTTGCGACTAATATCAGTTAAGTCACTTACTTGGTTACCTGTTTCGTCGGTTAAATCTTGATGGTTAAATGCCGCACCAAAAGTCGCCGTATGGCTTTGGCCTAAGGTGGTGATCAGGCTAGATTGCGCATCCGTGTTAGTGATCTTCATCTTGCGGGTTTTGTTATCAAATACTTCATGCTTGATATAAGAATCCGAGGTACCAAAGTCCCAGCGCCCTGTGTGTGACAGCGAAATAGTGCTGTTTTCGTATTCTGTCGTTGAAGATTGAGGACAACCGCGACGACCACAAGCTTCGCCCGGCGCTAGCGGTGTAACGGTTTTACCTAAACTACTGTCGAGTTCTTGGTTAGAAGTGCCAACTTCGAGCATGATGTCGTGGTTATCATTGGGGGTGAGCGCAAACCGCGCGGTCAGATTCGTCGCATCGCGGCCACGGTAACCGCCATAGATATTATCTTCTTCACGCTGAGTGTATTGACCGTAGAGTTGCATCCCCAGCAGATCTTTAATCAAACCACCGTTGACGAAAAAGTTGCCTTGATACACATTTCCCGAGGTCGACTTTTCCTGCAATGTCGTGTCGAGTCGCACTTCACCCTGCCACTCGTTCGGCACTTTACGGGTGATAATGTTGATCACGCCGCCAATGGCATCCGAACCATAAAGTGATGACATAGGCCCGCGAACAATTTCAATTCTATCGATGGCCGCCAATGGTGGAGTCCAAGCGCCTTCAACACCTGGACCGTCGCTGTTAGTACGTGTCTCGCGCGAAGATTGGCGTTTACCATCCACTAAAATTAACGTGTATTGGCTGCCCATGCCCCGCAGGCTGATGTCCTGACGGTCGGCGCCGCCGGTAATCACCACACCAGGAACTTCTAACATGGCATCGGTTAAGTCGCGGTAAAAGCGGTTATCCAGATCCTCACGGGTGATCACACTGATAGATGCGGGCGCGTCGCGAATTTGTTGTTCAAATCCCGATGCAGTCACCACGATTCTTTCCATCATCTTTTCTTTATCAGGCGTGGTATCCGCAAGAACATTTGTCACAGGCACTGCGGGCAACAAACATAAAGCGGTGATCACTTGAGCGAGGTACTTCTTACGACTTAACAACATAACCGACAAGTCTCCATTGGGTACAGATTGTAAATGAGAACAATTTTCAATACGGCAATGTATCCCTATGTTACAATCAGCTCAAGTTAGACTTTAGGTATTCACTTGTAAGAGTTACTTAAAAATGAATAAAAACATGATCAAAGGCATGATCGTTTTTGCGGCAATCGCAGAAAAGGGCTCAATGAGTGCCGCGGCGCAGCAGTTAAACCTCAGCTCCTCGGCTGTGAGTCAACAAGTGACTAAGCTCGAAATGGATATGGGGATCAGTCTATTCCACCGCAATACTCGCAATCTTACCCTCACAGAGGCGGGCAGCTTGTTCTATGAAAATTGCCGAAAAGTCATCGCGATAGTCGAAAGCACAGAGCAAAAACTCAATAACTTGAAAGGGATTCCTTCGGGGGAATTAAAGATTGCCGCGCCCATAGGTTTTGGCGGCGGCCTATTGAGCGAGCCCTTTAATTACCTGTTGGCGGCGCATCCGCAGATAAGTTTGAATTTACTGCTGCAGGATGGCCCGATAGATATAGTCAACGAGGGGATTGATCTGGCGATTTGCATCGGGCCTTTATCCGATTCCAACTTAATTGCCCGCCACTTAGCCGATTGGCGCATGTTGCTGTGCGCCTCGCCCGATTATCTGCCAATGCACAAAACTATTCAGCATCCCGCTGAATTAGCGGCCTTTAATCGCATTAATCACCCCTGCGCTAACAGTGACACCTTGACCCACGCCCGCAGCCAAGAGTGCTTCGAACTGACAAGTCAGCGCATTACCGTCAACAATATGCAGGCATTAATCCAACTCACTCTCGATGGTCTCGGGTTTGCCGCCCTGCCCGAACCTGAAGTGCATAAATACCTCGAAAGCGGCCAGCTTGTGACCCTCTTACCCGAATGGTCACTCAATACTTACAGCGTTTACAGCGTCACTTCGGCGCGGGATAAGCAGCCCGCAAAAGTGAAAGAAGCGCTCAATACACTTAGCCAATACTTCAGTCAGGCGGATTTTACCCCTGCCGTTCAATCTAAACAGCCTGTTCAAAATGGTGGCACAAAGGATTGCGTGACCAATATTTTACCCATAAAGCCCAAGCAAGCGTCCCATCACACCAACGTCGATCACGCATCTTAAGTGTGCCTTTTGCGCATTCATTTCTGCGCTAAGCTGGGGTATTCTGCTGGGATGAACCGATAAAAAGATGTAACTCGATGAAAGATGTGGCCTTAGTGTTGGAAGGTGGCGGCCTCAGAGCCATTTATACCGCAGGTGTGTTAGACGCGTTTTTGCAGCAGTCGCTCAACTTCAGCTATGTGATTGGGGTGTCTGCGGGTGCCATTTATCCCGCGTCCTATGTGTCCCGCCAGTTTGGGCGTAATCTTCAAATTCAGCAGCAATATCTCAACGATAAACGCTATATGGGCCTGCGCCATTGGTTGGCAACAGGCAACTATGTCAATACCGACTTTACCTATCGCCGCATGGCCTATGAGTTACTGCCATTTGATTTTGATACATTTTTAAATAGTCATACCGAATTTAAGGTCGGCGCCTTTAACTGCAATACAGGGAAAACCGATTACTTCGGTATGGCCGATTTTAATGACCACGATAAATTACTCGACGTGCTCATCGCCTCCTCTAGCCTGCCTTTTATGTCTAAACCCAGCGTGATTAACCAACACCATTATCTCGATGGCGGCATCGGCGAACCGATACCGTTAGCGCAATCACGCAAAGATGGTTATGCACGCCAAGTGGTGATCTTGACTCAAGATCAGCATTACCAAAAATCCGCGATGAAAATTAATTGGTTAGCTCATAAAGCCTATAAACGCTACCCCGCAGTTGCCCATGCGTTAAGTGAGCGCCACCGAGTTTATAATCAAGCATTAGCCGAGTTAGACCAAGCCGTTGCAGCGAATAACGCCTTTGTGATCCGCCCAGCACTGCCGCTTAATTTATCCAGGCTCGATCGCAATATCGATAAAGTGACCGCCGTCTATCAACAAGGGCTAGCGGATGGAAAAGCAGTCTTACCCACATTAACCGCTTGGTTAACGGCGTCAAAAGAGCCTAAACCCGAGGCGTAATCGACGGCAGCACTTGGCTTATGATCAACTCACGTAGCCATTTATGGCTCAAGTCATGCTCGAAGTGTTTATGCCACATCAATAAATACGCGCCAGGGATCAGCTTGATAGGAGATGGCAAAGACTGAAGCTCGAAGGATTTCATCACAGCAAAGGCATAACGGGACGGCGCGCAAAGAATTAAATCGCTTTGTTCACACAGGGCCAGAGCGCTCTGAAAGTCGGTCATGTTCACGGCGATATCGCGCTGACGGCCCTCAAGTTGCAGCACATCATCCAGCAACCAATGCTCTATGCCACCAAAAGCCACTTGCAGATGGCGATAGCTCAAGAAGGTGTCTAAATTCCATTCTTGTGCTAACGCCGGATGATCGCGGCGCATCAAGCACACAGTATAATCCTGCACTAACTCGACATGGCACAAGTCGTCGGGAATATGATTCACATGCATAGGCGAACGCTCGTCCCACTCGCGGCAACCTATGGCTAAGTCGATGTCGCAGCGCAGTAATCTGTCCATAGTATCGAGCCGCCAAGTTTGGCAATTGAGACTAACACCGGGCGCTTGGGCGAGCAGCGAGGGCATAAAATGCGGAAAAGTCAGCGAGTATGTGGTCTCAACCAAATGCATTCTAAACTGCCGCTGACTTAAGGCGGGCTCAAAGGTATCGGGCCGGGTAAATTGCGCTAATTGCTGTAAACATTGGCGCAACTCCGGCGCGAGCGACAAGGCTTTAGGCGTCGGTTTTAGGCCGTAGGCGGTGCGCTCAAACAGAGGATCATCAAACACTTCCCTCAAGCGCGTCAGTTGTTTACTCACCGCCGACTGGCTCAAATGCAACCGCGCCGCAGCGGCGGTCACACTTTGTTCCTCAAGCAGGATTTCCAGTACGGGTAGTAAATTCAGATCCAAACGTTTTAGCATCTATCCCTCATTTACCCCAAAATACTGACTAGGGCTGCACTTTTTTAAATGGGTTTAACCTTAAATTCTGTGGCAATTTCATCAATAACAGCGACAGTAATATTACACCTATACCCGCCCACTGACGCATGTCTAAGGTCTCACCCACAATCATAACCCCTAATGATACGGCAACCACGGGATTGACTAAAGCGACCATGCCCATGATTTCTGGTCCTAAATTTCGCATCGACCACAGCCAAGCCCAATAAGCGATGGCGGTGTTGGCAATCACTAACCATAGTAACGACGGCACCACTGTCAGGCCAGGTAACTGCGGCGGGCCCGCCATAAACCATGCCAGCGGGATTAACATCAAGCCGCCCAAAAACAGTTGCCATGCTGTGAGCACTAAAAAGTCACCCACATCCCACTTTTGCATCCAGCGAGAAGAGAAAGCAATTAAGGTCGTGGCGCTCAACATACACAAGACCCCAATAGGGTCGAGATCCGCCGACGGGTTTAGCAGTAAAATCACCCCTCCTAATCCCATCAAACCTAATAGCAACCACTTCATCCCAGGGCGTTTTTTATCTATCACCCAAGCTAAGATTAAGAAAATTAACGGCAGCGTCGCCCCTAAGGTACCCGCCACTGCGCCCGGTAAACGATACGCGCCGATAAATAACAAGGTGAAGAAGGCGCCGATATTACAAAAAGCCAGCAAACCGAGCTTTGACCACACCAGCGTTGGCAAGCGAGGACGCAGCATCAACATCAGTATCCCCGCAGGCAGCGCGCGCCACACAGCCACCCAATAGGGCGACATATCATGTAAGTAGAGACTCACTAACGCATAGGTCGTCCCCCAAAATACAGGGGCGAGTAAGGCGATGACAAAAGGCATAATAACTCTTTAAAAAGTATCTTGATGTGAAGATATATTATTCTCAGTCTTCACTCCTAGCAAGTGAAGTTTATGAATATCTCGTTATCGGCGGGAGTTAATCAAGTTAACTATTTGATTTAAAAACTAAGGTTGCCAGTCATTGTAGGACAGATGGATAGTTTGATAAATCTGGCTTAACTCTCCAGTCTGCCGCAGTAATTCAATCATGCGGCTCAAATATGCATCCACGGCATCCCCTTCGGGGCCCTTGGCAATCACAAACACATCTTCAAAATCGCCAAAGTCTTCACGGTGGATATTATGCAACTTCAACTGTTTCAGCATCATATCGGCCTCTTCCTGCGCCCAAACGAAAGCATCGATACGGCCATGGGAAAGTTTTAGCAAAGAACGTTTAATGGT
Source organism: Shewanella scandinavica (assembly GCF_031932065.1). Lineage (NCBI taxonomy): Bacteria > Pseudomonadati > Pseudomonadota > Gammaproteobacteria > Alteromonadales > Shewanellaceae > Shewanella > Shewanella scandinavica. The sequence goes on along the minus strand of NZ_JAUOES010000003.1, from coordinate 236,038 downwards.
TATCGAAGGTTCCGCAGGGATAGGCATGTAATCTGGGATCGCCTCCACGGTAAATACGCGCCCCGTTTGCTGCTGATCAAATAACATGGCCTTCGTTATCGGCTTATCCACATTGGTATAAAGCACGTGGGTGACTTGCCCAAATGAAACAGTGCTAAAACGGTAAGGTAAGGCATCTAACGCGGCATTATTACGGATGGCGGGCAAACCAAAATCAGCACGACCAAGCGTCACGCCTAGCATCGCCCGTGAAAGCGGAAAAACCTTAATCTCAATTTCAACCTCAGGATCTGCCCTATCAATTGCTTTAACCAGTTCCACAAATGGCCCTGTGCCATCGGCATTAATTAATCCAGGGATCTCCCCTAAATAAGCCGTCATCTGCCGCTTGCCGCCAGCATTAGTGGCAGCATCATCCGCGGCATAGGCTGGGGTGAAAATGCTCTGAAGGAAAAGCACAGAAAAAATACACAAGGTAATAAAGTGACTGAACATGGGTGGTCCCTCGGTGGCTTTCTCAAGCTTAGCAGAGGACAACGATTGTGGCGTTCATTCCTCGCATCCAAATGAGAACGTGATAAAGCATCACTCTGTCACTGTGCTTAGCTGCCGTTTGCCGTATAATCAGCCGTCATTTTTCTATAGGCGGGCCAGTATGTTCCATATCGCACTCTATGAGCCAGAAATCGCACCTAACACAGGTAATATCATTCGCTTATGCGCCAACAACGGTTGTCAGCTGCATTTGATTGAGCCATTAGGTTTTGATCTAGAAGAGAAAAAGTTACGCCGCGCCGGTTTAGATTATGCCGACTTAACCAATGTAACTCGCCACAAAGACTTCGATGCCTTCCTCGAAGCTATGGCAGGTAAGCGCATTATGGCCTGCACCACTAAAGGCAGTCGTCCGCATACTGAGCTGAGTTTTGCGAAAGATGATGTGCTGCTATTTGGCCCTGAAACCCGCGGCTTGCCGATGGCGATTATCGAATCTATCCCGACCGAGCAGCGATTACGTATTCCAATGGCGGCCACCAGCCGTAGCCTTAATCTCTCCAATGCAGTGGCGATTATCAGCTACGAAGCCTGGCGCCAGCTTGGGTTTGAAGGCGCAATTTAATACCTAGGAATACTGATTTGGATTAGGCTGGACTTAACCAGCCAATATTCCAATCACTAAGCCATCAACCCCGAAAGATTGCGTTAACTCAATTCAGCCCGAAGCAAGACAGTTTAGTGACGCACGACGCGTTAATTGTCATTGCTTTCCCAATGACATACTGCCAACGGCCACTGTTGCAACAATGGCAATCTTAACGACCATTGAACTGTTCATCTGGCTAAAAGATATTGCCCCAAAGTAAGTTAGCTTTATCATTAGGTGTACTGAGTGAATTGTCATTGTTTCCCCTGTGACACGCCATAAACTCATCCATGAGGGCTCGACGTCGGCATCCATGCCGCCAACGGTCACAGTTGCAACAATGCCAATCTTAACGACTATTGAACAGCTCATCCGGCTAAAAGCTTTTTGCCCCAAAGCAAGATAACTTTATCGTCATCCATGAGGGCTCGATGTCGGCATCCATGCCTCGCTCACGCAACGAACGCAAATGCCCTGCGGCAACTCCGAGGGGAGGTGTATTCCTTGGAGTTTTGAGTTGTTAGATAGCGATTCATTAGCAAAAATAAAGGAGAAAGAACGAGAAAGCTAAAACAATATCAAGTAATTACCTACCAAACTGTATAAAAAACCGCTACCGCAAAAAAGCAAATTCCTATAGCATCATTTATACCCATTTACACGGATGTGGCAGCGGCCATATTTGAGATTTAGTGAACAAGCGATTTATGCCCCGCAAACATCGCAGCGCATAAATACTAAGAAGTTAGTTGTTAATACCTTCAATTTTAGTGACTAAATTTCATGGTTACTTAGGGCTTTGAAGCTCAATATAAAGATAGGTTATTGTAGTGAACAAAAAAATTATAGAATTAAAAAATTTATTTCTTCAAAAAGTGTCGTTAGGTAATGATGTTGATGATGAAATACTAAGTAAAATTGATGAAATATTATATTTTATAAACGATGCAGAGATCAATGATTTAAGGCAGACTTCAGCAAACTTATCATATGAACTGCATGAGTTAGGTTCTAGTTCGATTCCTTATTTACTGATGTTACTTTTAAATAAGCTTGAGGCTGTTAGCTATAAACCAAATTACAAATCTATAAAATTATCGTGCGAAATTGAGATTGAACCCTTCATGAAGTATTTTGAAAGGTGTTTTGAATCTTGTGAACAAAAAGGGATTAGAATTCTAGATTTTGAACTTCCAGTTTTAGATGAAAAAGAACTACTAAATATATATTGTTGTACTAGGGATATGCTGAATATGTATGCTAGTGAGCCAATAAATATTCGTGAGTTAAACGCAGAAATTCCTCCCAGGGCAATTTGTCTTGGAATATCTAAGGTTTTGTCAAAAAAATACAACTGTCAACATGAATTTTTCATACAGTTTAGTTCTATATTGGAACGAATGAATATGGATGGTTTATATCAAGAAGCTCGTGACTGTGCAGAAGAAGCATTAATGTGCTCCCATAATTACAATGTTCTATATTATGGTCATTATGCTAGGTTTTCTATTTACACTAGCCAGACCAATGTTATAGATTCATTATTACATGGTTGTCTACTCTATACATCACTTTGCGGTGAAGAATCTATTTGTGAAGAGCTAATTGAAAAATCTTATATTGCAACATTTTTGGCTTTGAGAACTTTTAGATTTTTTACGCTAGCAAAAGATGTATATAAGGCATATATATCGGGTCTGAATCTTGATGAGTACCATAAACAAAAGCTAGATGTTGCTATGTTTTATATGAAAATAATGGAGAACGATTCTAGCATTATTAAAGACATTGATATTTATCTAAAGACTAAAAAAGATAAAATATTAGGATTCGGAAAAGCATCCTTGATTCCATGGTTTACGTTAATTTGCAATATAAAGGTTCTCTTTGAAGAAGAATACAAAAATAAGACTGATGTTATGGAGTTTGAATGTGTTATTGAACATATGCTTAGTATGGAAGAGGCTTTGTTTCCTAAATAGGTTGAACTAAAACCGTAGCCGCAGATCTGATCGGCATCGCCTATCAACTTACCCATCAACCGTGTCAAAACCTCACTATAAAACAACCAACTGGAAGCAATACAACCAAGCCTTAATCAACCGCGGTTCACTTACCTTCTGGATTGATGAGGATGCAATTGCTAAGTGGAAAACCAAGGTCGAGCAGCCCAAGAAAGGTCGCCCTCAAGTGTTTAGCGACTTAGCCATTACCACTGCGTTGATGGTTAAGCGTATTTTCTCTATGCCACTGCGAGCCTTACAAGGCTTCATCAATTCGGTGTTTAAACTGGGTGACATCCCATTATCTTGCCCGCATTACACCTGCATCAGTAAACGCGCGAAAACGGTCAATATTGCTTTTAAAACCAAGACTCGCGGCGCCATTGAGCACTTAGCTATCGACTCGACAGGCTTGAAGGTCTATGGCGAAGGTGAGTGGAAAGTGAAGAAACATGGCGCAGATGGAAAGCGCCGAGTGTGGCGTAAACTGCATATTGCCGTAGATACGCATAGCCATGAAATTATTGCCGCAGAACTCAGTTTATCAGGTGTCACAGACGCTGAAGTGATGCCCAATTTACTTAAGCAAACCCATCGAAAAATACGCAATATCTCGGGTGATGGTGCTTACGACACGAAAGCCTGTCACGAAGCCGTTCGTCGAAAACGCGCTTTAGTGCTCATTCCACCTAGGGAAGGTGCTGCGCTATGGGAACAAGGGCATCCACGAAACTTAGCCGTCAGTTGGCAACAGCTTCATGGCTCAAATAAGCAGTGGAAAAAACGGTATGGTTATCATCGCCGTTCAATCTCAGAAACCGCCATGTACAGGATAAAACAACTGCTAGGAGGCACGTTGAGCATGCGGAATTATAACGCTCAGGTGGGAGAAACTTACGCGATGATTAGGGCTTTGAACAAGCTTACTGGGCTAGGTATGCCTGAAACCCACTATATAGCTTGATATTTGAACAATGATGGGAGTTTTGTTCGCTGACTCGATTTAGGAAACAAAGCCTATGGAAGAAGTTAAAGGTATTAAAGCAAAAATATTAAAGGAAAATCCAGATGGGAGAGAAGCATTAATTGATGGGCTCGTTAATCTTTCTAGAACAAGGAACAGAGCCGATTATGTTCATGAAGTAAATCAGTTGATAGTTACTGCTAATAGAGTTATCGAAAATTCACTAAATAAATATGATGTTGAAGGTGTTCTATTAGGACATCAATTAAATTCGGATGCAGGTGTTTCTTTTGTCGGCAATACAATTGACTCAATTAGTGGAACAATTCATCAAACTTTTAATTTAGAGGGTGAAAACTCATCAAGATTTAGAGATTATTTAAATTACGTCAATGATAGGTTGGCGGTAAATAACTCACAGTTTTTATGGATTGGAACGAACAATGAGCGAGTGTATGCTGTTGTTTTTGAACATGGTAGCTTCACGTTTTGCGATTACATTAAATCAACAAGTAAAAAGGAAATTAAGGAGTGGATTCAAAATTGTCTACAAGATTTGGCTTTCAATGACTCTCCAGTCACAGGTAGTCCATTTATAACTCGAGAGGACATCTGGCAAAAGGAAAAGTGTTCTATAGTGGACAATTTACCAGAGTTTAATATTCCACTTTCTTCTCGTGAAATAGTTATTTTCAGTGATGTGGGGTTTTCGTCTTATCCACATAATTTGATAAAAGTTGAAGGTGAAATCTTAGGGCTTAAACAAGCAGTATCATCACCTTTATCTTTTGATAATTATGTAAAGTATGAAGAACAAAAGGTGGACTTGCAAAAAATCAATGTTTGGGCGCCTATAGTTGAAGGTGATATTGCGATTTCAATTGCATTTGCAAAAATAAAAGAAAATTTAGATAATGTTAAAGTTGTATATGAAGAAGGGTTGATTCCTAATCCTTGTTCCGACATTAATGTTTTTGTGTCTCATGGTGGTCGTGACGGCAATTCAGGATTTCGAGGTTTATATCCATCCGATGGGAAAGCATACAATATGGACAAAATATTTGGTACCGGAAAAATTGCTATTATGTTTGTCTGTCACGCTGGTAGTATTGTTGAAAATTATTATTCAAATAGTACACACACGTTGGTTAAAAGGTTATTACAGAGTGGGTATCAGGCTGTTATTTCGCCAAGTTGGAGTTTAAATGTATCTATTCCTGGCATTTGGATGAAAAAGTTTATTAGAAGCATGGAAAATGGTAACACGATTTCTTATTCAGTTAACAAAGCGAATTTGTATATTGAGTCTATTTATATAAGTCCTGGGGCGTCGTCAGCAATGCACTTATTTGGAAATGATAGGCTCACAAGCAACTAATAAACCGTTTAAGAATGATTCGCAAAGCATGGCGTTTTTACTATGAGTTGCGTTTAGAGTTTAAGGGAGCAACGGTGTTACGTTGCTCACACTTTAAAAGGGTGTTACCCCATAGAAATTTTTATGTGAAACTCACCTGTTATAGCTGATGACCTAACACGATTTTGTCCAAAAACGAGTCACATATCTTTTTTAAAACAAACAGGCTACACCGATGTTAAACAGGAGATCCATGGTGATTAGCGAGACGACCGTCCGCCCCATGGATGGGGCGGTCGAGCATCCACGGATGGACTTGAACAACATCCGTGTTTAACTGCCAGTTCGCCCTCCATGGCTCTCGTTCATAAACTCAGAAACCCTAGGTTTCTATTCACCGTGTCGTCGAGCAAATACCATGGATCGCCCTTCTATATTTAACGTTCTTCTATCCCAAAATGAATTGCATGGGTATCCAGCCAAGGTTGTACTACATAATCAAAACTGCCCGTTCGGGTATAAATGAGTCGGCTTAATGAGATGGTGCGACAGGCGTCATCTCTATCCCACGAAACAGCTGATAGCGGTCGATATCATCATCGAGATATTGGATATTCTGCGTCCATTGCCAACCACCCGCTTGATTTTGAGCCTGAGCATCGAAGAGTAACTGGATCAACGCGGGTCTCGCATTGACAACCCCTTCCCCTAGCAGGGAATAATCCCCATTTTGTCGATATAAACTAAAGACTTGCTGTTTATCTTCTGCCACACCGTCGTAATAGGTCAGTAATACTTGATCGCCTTGTTCCCTAAACCACCAAGTTTCGCTAAAGGGCGCCCGCGTGCCGATACTCACAGATAAGATCAACTGGCGCTGATCGTGGGAGCAAAAGCCCGTAACGGCCACTTTTCTCGGAATCTCCCCCGCTTTGGCAGCATCACCCGCCCATTGCCCCACTAAATGTGGACAAAATTCCTTGAAACTGACCTTAGCGGCCATGACTGAGAAGGACGAAAACACGCTCAGTACAATGGCAAGACCCAGCATAAGGTTCAAACGGTCGATTTTAAGCGGCATATCTCTAGCACCTATCCGAAACAGATCAATACATTAGCGTTAAAAGCATCAATCGACAAATCCCCTAACGCAAACGATTCCTTTAACTACGGAATGAACGCTTTTGTATTGCAGTTAGCCTGACTGTTTACCGCCTACATCAACCTCTTTTGAGCTGAGATGCCCAACAAAGATTCACAGTTGCTTACATAACAGCTTATTCAGGCATAGCGGGGTTTCATGCTAACTTGCCACTTAGCAAAAATACGCAACATCATAATCCTAGTAACTGTTTGTATCACAAGGAGACTCATAGTGAAGAATACAGGCATTTTATTACTCTGTTTACTGATGCCCTTTAGCTCGGCATTTGCAGAACAGGGCAAACCACTCTCAGCAGAATTGCTTTGGCAACTCAAACGTATCGGTAGCCCGATTGTATCTCCAACGGGCGAACACATTATCGCGCCAGTCACAGAGTACGATCTAAAAGCCGATAAAGGCTCAACCCAGCTGTGGCATTTCGATGGCAAGCATAACCGAGCCATCACAGCCAAAGGTTTAAGGGTGAGCGAGCCCGTGTTTTCCCCCGACGGCAAAACCTTGGCATTTGTGAGTAAGCGCAATGAAGACGAGGCGAGCCAAATTTACCTGCTGCCGATGGACGGTCCGGGTGAAGCGCAGCGCTTAACCGATATTCCTACTGGCGTTAACAGCATTAAGTGGGTTGGCAAGCATCTGTATTTCATCAGCAATATCTTTCCTAATCAAAGCTGGGAAGAAATGAAAACCCAGCTCGCCACAGATACAGACAATAAGGTTTCCGCCCATCAATGGAACACCTTACCCTATTCCCAATTTGATCACTGGTTAGATGAACGTCGCCAAGCCCACGTATTTAGAATTCCGGCCAAGGGCGGTAATGTCGAAAACATCACCCAACCTGCGGGCCATGAATTACCACGCTCAGATCAAAGCAGTGCAAGCTATGATGTTTCCCCCAATGAGCGCTGGATTGCCTTCAATGCCTATGGCTCAGAGAATAAAGTCGATCCTAAAATTGATATATTTCTCGCTGCGATTGGGGGCAACAAGGCCGAAAATCTCACCGCAGATAATCAAGCGCCGGATCTGAATCCGAGCTTTAGCCCTAACGGTAAAACGCTCGCCTTTACCCGCCAAAAAATCCCCGGTTTCTACGCCGATACCTCAAGGCTGATGCTGCTGGATATCGACAGCCGTAAACTCACAACACTCACATCTGACTGGGACCGTTCTGTCTCTCAATTCAGTTGGACACCCGACAACAAGGGCTTTTATGCCACTGTGGAGGACGCAGCCACAAACCGTATTTACTCTATCGATGCCAAGAACGGCAAAGTAAAAGCCATCACAGAGGCAACCGATTTTAGCCAACCCGCCATAGGCAAAGATGGCGAACTGATTGCCACCAATCAGAGCTTCTTGTATCCCGCTCGCTTAGTCAGCATCAATCCCCGTAATGGTAAGATTGAACGCCTAGAAAACTTTAACGACGATATTCTTAAAGATGTTGACCTAGGCACTTATGAATCAGTTACCTACAAAGGCTATCAAGGTAAAGATATTCAAATGTGGGTTCACTATCCCGCAGGGGTTGATCGTAGCAAAAAATATCCATTGTTTATGCTCGTCCACGGCGGTCCACACAATGCCATTACCGACGGTTTCCATTACCGTTGGAACGCGCAAACCTTTGCTTCTTGGGGTTATGTCACTGCGTGGCCAAACTTCCACGGTTCGAGCGGCTTTGGTCAGGAATTTGCCGATTCCATCAATCCCGATTGGAAGACAAAACCCCTTGAGGATGTGCTCAAGGCGGCAGACTGGTTTAAACAACAAAGCTGGATAGACAGTGATCGCATGGTGGCGGGTGGTGCAAGTTATGGTGGTTACCTGACCTCGATTATCTTAGGTCAGCCGCATCCCTTTAAAGCGCTATTGATCCATGCTGCGGTCTACGACATGTATGCACAAATGGCGTCGGACTTTGCCGTACACAGCACCCGATTTGGCAACTATTGGGATAATCCAGAACTGTATAAAGCCATTTCGCCCCATTACTTTGCGGCTAACTTCAACACTCCAACCTTAGTCAGTCATGGCCAACTCGATTACTTAGTGCCGGCGACCCAAGGGTTCGAACTGTTCCACACCCTGCAAAGTCGACATGTTGAATCGCGGATGATTTATTTCCCCGATGAAAATCATTGGATTATGAAGCCTAATAACTCAGTCTACTGGTATAACGAAGTGAAGAAGTGGATGACCCACTTTGCCGAACCTGGCGCGCGTTAAACGCGATCCATAGATACAAAAAAGGTCTGCAATGCAGACCTTTTTAATGGGTTAACTTAAACTAAAGCGTAAGCTAACGCCTTAGTTTGAAAAGACTTAGCTTGAAATGACTGAGCTTATTGGCCAAAGCCCGTGGCTTTAATATCCACGGTTTGCACTTTGCCATACTTAGCGGCGATAGGTGCAATTTTAGCCGCGTTACCAATCAGCACAAATTGCAGGTCTTTTTGCGGGAAGTAAGTTTTCACCAGTCTTTGGGTTTCTTCTAAGGTCAAACCATCCACCTTAGCTTGGAACTCATTGATAAACTTATCATCGAAGCCATACAGATACATGCCTGACAACAATCCCGCCAGTTGGCCTGAGGTTTCAAACTTAGGTGGGAACTGGCCCTTCACATAGGCTTTAGCCGAATCTAAAGTGGTTTGATCAACGCCTTTCTCCCATAAACGAGCATAGGTTTTCAGTGCGAGATCAATCGCTTCTTGAGTGGTTTCCGTCTTAGTAAAAGTGCTGATAGTGAACACACCCGAGTCGGTATAAGGGCTAAAACCTGAGCGTGCGCCATAGGTTAAGCCAGCGTTTACCCGCAGCTCGTCGTTAAGCCAAGAGGTAAAACGACCACCTAAAATAGTGTTCACTACTGTTAAACCGACATAGTCTGGATTGTCACGACTAATGCCTAAACCGCCGATAACAAAGGTGGTCTCGATGGCATCGGGTTTATCCACCAGCAAAACTTTCGCTGCAGTTAACTGAGGCAAGCCTTGATTTAAGTCAGGCTGCACCAGCTTTTCGCTGCCTTTCCACTGACCAAAGGTTTGTGTCAGCTTGGCCTTCATCGCAGCAACATCAAAGTCACCCACGACGGTAATCGCAGTATTGACCGGTTGGTAGTAACTCTTATGGAAAGCACGCAGTTGCGACACTGTCACTTGTTCAAGCGAATCGCTTTTACCCGAAGCCGCATTACCATAAGGATGGGCACCAAATACCAGCTTATCGAAGTAACGACCAATCACCGCCCGTGGGCTTTCTTTATCTTGCTGCAATCCCGCAATCGCGCGTTGCTTGAGTTTATCGAACTCGGCGGCGTCAAAGTCCGGCGTTAACATCGCCGCACTAAATAAGCCCAGCATGACGTCAGTGTCTTTCGCCATAAAATCGGCGCTGAGATAGCTGCCTTCTTTATCCGCTTCAGCGCCTAAACTTGCACCGAGAAAATCCACTTGCTGCTCGATATCCGCCTTAGATTTACCCGCCGCCCCTAGCAACAAACCTTCTGCCGTCATTTGCGCCACGCCTGCGGTGGTGTCATTAACCGCACCCGCACGTACTACGGCATTTAAAGTGACTAAAGGCACTTCGCGCTGCGGCATTAAATACACAGTTAAGCCGTTATCCAGCACGAACTTGTCGTAACTTGGCATCACAAAGCTGCCAGTTTCGACACGTTTTGGCGCCGATGTCGTAGCACAACCCGCTAAGGCTAAAGTTGTGCCTAGGGCTAATGCGGCCATTAACTTAGAAGGTTTGCCGAGTGATGCCATCTTAAGTGATTTCATTGCTGTCGATTTCATTGCCATCGATTTCGCTGCCGTTGATTTCATTGAGAGATCTCCTCGTTTGCCGCCAGCACAGCTACAGTGCGATTCGATTTACGTAAATAGGTTTGGGCAACACGTTGAATATCCGCTGGCGTCACCTTGTTATAGGCTTCTGGCGCATTAAATAGCTTGTCATAACTGCCCAAATACATCTCATAGGTGCCTATGGTATTGGCCTTGCCATTGATGGTTTCCATCGAACGATAAAAATCCATCAACTTGATATTTTTAACTTTATCCAGCTCTTGCTGGGTAACACCCGTTGTCGCAATCGCATCGATTTGTTCAATCAGTGCCTGCTCCAGCGTCGAGGCTTTCACCTCAGGCGTGGCAACACCCATCACATAGAAGAGGTTAGGGTCGACCGACATCGGCATATAGGTTTGCGCTTCTAAGGCCACTTGTTTATCAACCAGTGATTGATATAAACGCGAGCTATTACCTTGGCTTAGAATCGAGCTTAATAAATCCAACGCATAAAAATCTGCGTGAGTCGCCGCCGGAATATGATAAGCCAGCATCACATTAGGTGTGCTCACCGATGCCTTTTGCACAAAGGTACGACGCTCGCCCTTTTGCTCAGGTTCTACGGTGCGAATCGCTTTAGGCGGAGTTTGTGCAGGAATAGGCGCAAAGTATTTGTCGGCCAAGGCTTTAACTTGGGCAACCTTCACATCACCGGCAATCACAACCACGGCATTGTTCGGCGCATAATAGGTTTTGTGGTACTGCACGAGATCTTCCAGCGTCCAAGCGGCAATATCCGACTCATGGCCGATCACCGACCACGAATAAGGATGAGCTAAAAATGCCACGCCTTTGATCTCACCTTCAAGGGCATTCCAGTTAGAGTTTTCTAAGCCAGTGGAGCGCTCCGACTGCACTACGCCACGTTCGCTATCGACCATAGTTTGGTTGATATCTAAGTTAGCGATACGGTCGGCTTCGAGATCGAACATAGTTTCAAGCGCATTGGCAGGGAACCAATCGGTATAAACCGTCATATCTTCAGTGGTATACGCATTGTTCGCGCCACCTGCGGCTTCCATAGTGCGGTCGAACATTTTCGGGCCGTACTTTTTTGAACCGTTGAACATCATGTGTTCGAAAAAGTGCGAAATACCGGTAATGCCGGGCACTTCGTTACGTGAACCGACTTTCCAAAACAAATACATGTTGGCATTGGGAATTGAGGCATCTTCTAGCACTATGATTTTCATGCCGTTATCTAGCGTGAAACTCTTAATGTCTTCTGCCGTGGTGGCCTGTGCTTGGCTTAGGGGGTTAAAAAGTCCCATGGCCAACACAAGAGCCGATAGCGTGCGCTTCATCTTGTTCGCTCCTTGCTGTAAATATCCACATATAGAGGTAAATTGTTTAACAAATCAAGCTCTGGATGCTTATCCCGCGCCGATTTTTTGTAAGCTCAAGTTATACCGAAGAGCTTACGGAATAAGGCTTGCGTGGCTTATTGAGCGTTTAACGCAGTCAGCGCCACTTTAGTCATGGCCTCAACACCCACTTTTAGCGCACTTTCATCCACATAGAATGCCGGAGAATGATTGCTGGCCGCGGTTTCTGGGTCAGTTCCCTTTGGCGTCACCCCGAGGAAGAAAAACATCCCCGGCGCTTCTAAGGCGTAATAAGAAAAGTCTTCGGCACCTGTGATTAACCCAGGTTCAATCAGCATCTTATCGCCCACCACACTGGCAAGCACTGGACGCATGCTAGCGACTAACTCGGGATTATTGACCACAACAGGATAACCTGGGTGGATCTTTGTGGTCGCACTCGCACCAAGCGTTTTCGCCGACAACTCGGCCATTTCAGCTAAACGCACTTTGATATCGGCGCGCATGGGCTGGTCGAAGGTGCGAATCGTACCAATCAGCTCGACTTCATCGGGAATAATGTTAGAGCGAATGCCACCATTAACCGCACCAAAACTCACCACAGCAGGGGCTTTAGTGATATCCACCTGACGGCTGACGATCGTTTGCACGTTGGTGATAATTTGTGCCGCAGCGACAATAGGATCGACCCCATTCCAAGGGCGCGAACCATGGGTTTGGCGACCTTTCACTTTGATCGTAAAGGAATCTTCACTCGCCATCGCCGGGCCACTGCGCACACCAATCATGCCACTCGGCATGCTGGAGGTAACATGCATACCAAACACTTGGTCAGGTTTACGCTTAGCAAACAACCCTTCTTTAAGCATTAACTCCGCGCCGCCTTCTTCCCCGTCTGGCGCGCCTTCTTCGGCAGGTTGGAAGATAAACATCACATCACCCGCGAGGCTGTCTTTCACTTTCACGAGGTTTTCAGCCACGCCCATCAACATGGCCACATGGGTATCGTGGCCACAGGCATGCATCACCCCCACTTTTTGATCACGATAGGTATCGGTCGCTTTAGAGGCAAAGGGCAAATCGACCACCTCAGTCACAGGTAAAGCATCCATATCCGCCCGAATCGCAATCAAGGGACCAGACTTGCCACCTTTCAGCTTTCCGCCTTTTAAGATAGCCACCACGCCCGTATGCGCCACACCCGTTTGTACTTCTAAACCTAATGATTTCAGATGCTTTTCAATAATCTTGCTGGTGCGAAATTCACGGTTAGACAACTCAGGATGTTGATGTAAATCGCGGCGCCAGTCGATCACCTTTTGCTCCACACCCGCCGCCAACTTAGCCGCATCCGGCATAGCACTGGTCGCCGCTTGCGCCGAACTCAAACCCGCGCCCATAAAGCTCAAGGCTAAGGCCGAAGCGAGTAAGGTCTTGGAAAAACGGGATTGGTTTGCAGAAAAGTTAAACCCAAATGATCTTGGGATCGATGATGTTGAGATAGCAGATTTTGAAATAGCAGATGGTGATACAGAGGGTAAAGTCATAGCGATAACCTATTGTTGTTTTTATAAGCTACCTAAACTACACGGACATTGAGGAATTGTTAACAGATTTAATGATGAAGGTAAAAGAGACAGTGCTTTATTGGAGACGGTCTCTAGTCGTCATTCCCGCAATACTTCTGAGCGGGAATCCAATTTAAACCATCATTCCCGCAATACTTGTGGGCGGGAATCCAACGTTGAGTAGAGCCAGCCCAAGGAAAAAGGTAAAATAGATTAGCTACTTGTCGCTCAACAGACTCAGCATTTATCTATACTTTCACCATCAACCCAGCTTTGAATGAGTTTAGTGGTATCAGACCAACTGTCTGACATACCATAAGCTTCGACAAAGGATGGACAAGTACTGAGTGCGCTGATATCAACACGCATTTGATAGAAGCGATTCCAGTTGGCATGTACTACCGAGGCTAGTGTGACTGTATTCTTTCCAGTATCTAGTTTCTCAATAAATGTATTACTTGTTCCACCAACAATTTCTTGTACTCCATGAGCAAAACAGCGATTCAATTGTTGTTCTATAATTGCAACGGTTTCTTGATGGCTTTTGCCAGAACAAAACGAATGCTTAGCCTTTCCAGCCGCTTTAATTTCATCAACAGACTTAGGGACTGATACACATCCCGCTAAGGTCATGACCAAACATATAGTCAAACACTTTCCCATGATATCTCCGTAACGTATTAATTTTTTATTGTAAAATGTATTCTCAAAGACAAGTTAAGCAACGTAACATTAACAATTTACATTGCCTACAAAAATCAATGTGATCTCAACAACTAGAGAAATAAATCAGGGCATGCATTAAAATACCCATCCCATACCTGTTCATCAAGAATAGGGCTGATAGCTCTATGCTGAAGAAGAACATGCGATATTACTTCTTTATAATCTCAGCGATTAAGCACTGCCATTACAATGACACGCAGCCAGTCCATCAATGGATAAATGACTATAACTTTAGGCGCAAATTTGCATGACCATAGGCTGATATGCATTCTCTATGTCTCGCATTGAATCAGTTCTCTAGAGATTTGATTCATCTTAAGGGAAAAAACCGCCCCAGAATAGCCGCAAACTGGGCAATAGGACGGGGTTTAGCGGCTGACGTGAATCAGTCTGGTGTAGAGTGATTCACGGGCGAGTTTTTGACGCTCAAAGCAGCTGGGCGGTACGCGTAGGCAGCCTTTGCTTATTAAATGCTGGACGCTACTGAGGAATTTTAATATTAGCCAGCTCCATTTGCTCTTTCGGGTTCCAGTTTGGCGGAATCAACTTTTTATTGCCCCACCATTTACAGTTATCTTGTTTAACCCACTTGCGACGGATCTTAGCAAGATGCTCGGGTGTAGAGTGCAGATCAAATTCTACACCTGACTCAGAGCCACAACACGCGCAGATTTCAAATGTGGTGCAGCTGAAATCATCTAGAACCGTTATATCTGCATAACCGCAGATTGGACACCCTTTCTTGTTCATACTCATGGCATTTAACGCCCTGTTAAGGGGGGGTAATGCATGGCTATAATCGTGAGGAACGAACGTCAGCCATGCGTTAGATGTCCATGCCTTAAACAGCTTGTATGGTTTTAGTAACTTACAGCCCAGATAAATATAGCTATTTGACAACAACTTACAGTGAATATTACTTTACCGACTTTTGAATAAGTTACAATCAATTGCTTACCTAAATAGGCACCCAATATAGAAAAAGGTAAAGCATAAAATGAAAAGTAAGCCACTAAAATCAACGCTTCATGCCTAAGGGAGTGTTCGGGATTTACATAAAAGCTATATACCCAAAAACCTTGAAGGGATAATACTGTGATTAAACCAAGCGCGATTATAAGTGCAATTATTAAAGAGTAATTCCGCATTCGTCCTTCTTAGTATTTATGCGCTGCGCGTTTATTACATTAGACCTATTAAAACGCGCAAACTAATCAGTTTGAAAAACACTTAAAAGCATCTACATTTCAATACGACTGTATATCCATGCATTGTAAGTCACTTTACGATAGAGCCAAACATTAGGCGCATAGATGAGATTTTGTCGGGCAACTCGTTCGTCAGTTTTCGATTCACTCAACAAGTGCTAGCAAAAATGGGTTATCCCGAAACTTCGAAAAATGATCGTGTGCAGGGCGTGAACCAGACTAGGTAAATCTGATTCACAAATTTTAACGTTCATGTATTTCAATCGCGTCCTAAAGACATTTAATAAAACCTTCAGGTCACATATTTTTATTGATAAATTTCTTCAAACCATCGGACTGGCGGCGCGCTGTTAAACAAGGCCAAGACGCTATATATCATTGGTAAAATAGACCAATTTACCTTGTCTATTTTGTCGCAATGCCATAGTCAGCACGAAAGGATTTCAACCCTCGGCTTGAAAATTGTAGGGCACGGGTGTCGAGGGCTTTCTCTGCCCAGCCTTTAGCCAAAATATCCTTAAGAACCCATTGACCTAGAACACCAGCAAGATGACTGCGACGCTCGCTCCAATCGAGGCATGACTTACATAAAGGACGGCGAGATTGACGACTTTTCGGTACATCGAATACATCATCTGGTGCACCCAGCAACGAGTGTTCTACGCCACGTTTGGCAAAAAAGGTCATCCCTGCTGCGGTGATTTTTGTTTCGCCCCCTTCATGGACGATCAAATTCTGCCGACTTAAGCTGTCGTAAAGTGCAACACCCAATTCACCCGCGAGATGGTCATAACAAACACGAGCCAGTCTCAATCTAGGGTCCGCAGGTCCATGAATGACCTTAGAGTTCGTAATGGCTGCGCTCATGTTGAGCAAACTTTCCAACAGTTCGGCCACTTGGCGGCTCTGGAGCTGAAAATACTTATGCCTCCCCTGCTTACGCACGAGCAATAGTTCACCTTCAACCAACTTAGTTAAATGGCTGCTAGCAGTCTGCGGTGTGATGTCTGCTTCAAGAGCCAGTTCTGTCGCCGTCAATGCCTGTCCGCCCATAAGAGCAATCAACATACGTGAGCGGGCGGCGTCACCAATCAAGTTGGCAATAAAGGCAATGTTAGGTTCCATGCTTGTAATCTCATTCGGGAACAGTTCGATAACCATCGAAGCATTAAGTTTTCAGGTAATTACAATGCAACTAAAACCTTTAGCACACAAGTCAATGGCGCCAAACACTATGAAAATTACCTGTTTTATCGAATACAAAATAGATCCGTTCAAATTGGAACAATTTGCCCAATATGCTGAAAACTGGGGCGATATTATTCCAGCCTACGGCGGCGAACTCCTTGGCTACTTTCTGCCACACGAAGGCACCAATGATACTGCATATGGTCTCATTAGCTTCGATAGTCTGGCCCACTATGAACGCTATAGAGACAAACTGAAGACAGAAGCCGCAGGCAAGGCAAATTTTCAGCTGGCCAAGCAAGGAGAATTTATTTTGAGTGAAAAACGCAGTTTCCTAAAGCCGATAGCCAAGACCTATCAAAGAGCTGCGGAGACAAAACTATGATGGTCGTTATTTTTGAAGTCGTGCCGAATCTCGGCTGCCAAGAAAGGTATTTAGAGATAGCCGCCGACCTGAAATCGAGCCTGAGTGAAATTGCAGGATTTATTTCAATCGAACGGTTTCAGAGCATGGTCAATCCAGAACGCTTATTATCGCTGTCATTCTGGGAGAATGAGGCTGCGGTACAGGCTTGGCGACAACAGATATATCACCGCGAGGCACAAACTCAAGGACGCGAACAATTATTCGCCGATTATCGCCTGCGGGTTGCCGAAGTTGTTCGTGATTACGGCATGTTCGACCGCGCTCAAGCACCTAAGGGCAACTGATATGCTGCGACTCGAGTAGCGTGCTTTGCAGGCACTCAGCCCTAGCAACAAAGAGTGTATTCGCCAGCGAAATTGGCCCCACAATACTAAACGCTAGGCGCCACTCTAAAAGGTTTTTTTATGTAAATACTGGGGTTGTATCTTGGCTTATATAGCCCCACACCCGAAAACAAGAGCCTTCAATCGAGTATTTAATGCCGTGTCTATTTAGAATGGTAAGAATTTCACAGCTCCTATCGGTCTCCTGAGGTGCAACTAAACGACCACGATACTCGGAAACTATTGGATTAAAGTCTAGCCACTCGATACCGGAGCTTTCTTCATAGATCTCGTTCCACCAAACGGCACTAAATCCTAAAACATCATCTGATGAAATCAGTTTGTACCTTACGCTAATAGATAGAAAATGAAGCGCTTCAAAATCATTACAAAGCTCGCGCCACTTAGTTTTATTCATCACTGAGACTAACTGGCGGTCATTAATTATTTTTCGATATCTCTCGTGCATGATTTCAAGTCCAACTCATTTTTAGGACGTGTGTATCCAGAAATGAGCCAGAACGATCCTCCTTAAATAGAAACTAAATCACAATCTCATTTTAACTGGTTAATTTTGTTTGGGTTATTCGTGGCCATTTCTGTGAGAATGTGCTGTTAATGAATGGATTAGCGCCAGCGTATTTGAATCAATTGGCAGATCATTTAACTCTCGCTCAGCTAAGGGATCGAAAGATATCTCAATGGACTCGTGACCTGTGGTAAAAAATCCGTGTAATTCATGCTGCCATGGTAAGGGAAAATCAAGTGGGGGTAGTGGCGCATTGGCCGTATGGAACCGCCACAGATTGACTAAACCATGGGCATTAACACAGTAACATTTTTCCAGTGGCGAGAACTCCTGCTGCAGCCGATTAGACTTGACCATAATGGCGATATTGTCGATAAACGAGGTCATATCCTGATTGATTATGGCGGCTAGGCTGCGCAGCATCGCCATGCTGTATTTCGAGTCTTTTAGGTTTGTAAGTTGATGGCGTAACTTATCTGTCACGGCTGTGGCACCTAAAATGGCATATACGGCATTGCAGGCCAAGAGTGTCACCTTATGCCCCGTTAAAAAAGGCGGCACAAATCGCTGTTTATAGGCTGTAATAGCGGGTAAATCATGTATGGCTAGCGCCGCCAATAAGGGCCAAATATGTAGGCTATCCGTCCCCGAATAATCCCCACCCCGCACTAATCGCGTTAAACAACCAAAGCGCCCCGCTAATGTCAGGCTGTTTATAAACTCATCGAAGTGATTAAAGGCCACCCGTTGGATTATGGCTAATTGGGTTAAATCATTTTCTATGTAGCTGATGCGATTAATCCATTCGTTAGCGACGAGATGACGACTCTCTTTTACACCCTGCTGTAGGATAGCGAGTTTGGCGACTTGAGGCTCAGTTAACTGCTCATCATTTTCAGCCAATCTCTGCAATGCGTTTAGTGCTTGGTCTCTGTCTTTTTTAGGGTAGCTTTTCACATCATACCTCACTTCATATTGCCCTGAAGTTCAAAATGTAATCATAGGTTTACTAGGCTTATCGAGTAGTGGGCGTTCATTTTCGTTACCCTTAGTCCTCAATTAATTCATCTGGATATAAACTGATTTGCGCTAAGGATTGTTCAAAAAATTGGCTTAGGTTTGGACAAATAAAGTCCATCATATCGGGGTCATGGGTGTATGCGATCACTTGCCCCATTTGGCCTAGTGCTGAGGGTGAATGATCCGCAATCAAGAGTAATGTGCCGCACCCAAATTGAGCGAAGGGCAACCAACCTTCTTGATACCATCCGGATTGGATTTTAGGATCTCGAACTTCTGGCTCGTGGTAACCCACATAGTGCTGAGCCTGTTTTTGCATTCGGTCACGATATTTAAGTGACGAGGCTAATGACAAAAAATCATATCGGCAAAAGTAATCTTTTCGGGCAAATACCGTGCTCCACTCGTTGCCACCATTGGCATATCCCCAAAGCTCCCTGAGCGGGAGAGCAAGTGTAAAACCTAATTGTTTTTCAGCTTCATCTAAGGCTGAGTTGGATAAGCCATTATTCAATGCGAATGTTTGATTCACATTGGCGTAGAGAGCGCTCAATGCCTGTAGATAGGTCTTAACGTCCATTGTATTGACTCCTTCATCCAGACACTTAGCAGCAGTGTTAATCCTTTTGGTTTATACCGCTCGCATATGCACTTTTGGAACTCATGTAATCGAATTAGACATATAAATTAAGGTGTTGCATTACAATTCTCAACTTTATGCATCTCTTTATATAAGAATACGACGTCTTTATCGATAATTTCTAATCGCCAGCCATAGTGCTGGGCGAGCCATTCGAAGGTCGCTTCGGCGTAAAAATTGATATGAGTTGGATCGTTTTTATAGTGCCAACTGGCAAATGCGGTTTGATTTTGTACGCGCTTGGTCATCACTGCCAAAATGCCATTGGGTTTTAATAGGCTATCGAGTTGGGCAAGCAAACCTGCGGCATCGCTTACGTGCTCTATCACTTCTGTTAAGGTAATAAAGTCGTATTGGCGGGCTAAAATTTCGGGGTTATTGGCGTAATAAAGGTCGTAGTTCTCTATCCGATAGCCACGCGCCTTTGCCATAAGACTCAATGCCTTGCCTTCACCGCAGCCAAAATCGAGCCCCACTGCTAATGGGCTAACACGATTCAGTAGCGGCTCGAGTGTGCGGTTTAAAAATGTTTGATAGCCTAGATCATCGGCATGGTTCTCGTGCTTATCGTACTCGGCCTTTTCTGCCTCGGCCGAAAGATAAAATTCGGGAGGCACGCTAACCAGTTGGCAGGTTTGGCATTGGCGATAGTCGCGCTTTTTATCCTGATGATAAGCGAGTAATTCTGTGCCGTGGCATAAGGGGCAGATATTCAACAACAATTCCTAGGGTAGTAAGGTGCATAGTAATGAGGATAAGGATAGTAGCAATGCCAACAAATAAGGCTAGCACTGCCTAGCTGAAATCGACTGCGTCGATAGCCCGCTTAAGGCTTTGGGATTTTACGCTCTTTTGCTGCGGCTTCTTTTGCTTCCCGTAAATATTTTTGCTCGCGACTTTCCCTCTCGTCGAACTGTTTCTGTGCCTTGAGTTTTTGCTGAGCCTCCCAATCATGGGTTTGGGACTGCTGTTTGATTTTATCTTCTCGCTCTGCTGTCTCCTTGGCGGCTTGGCGCGCCTTCTCTAATTGGGCCAGCTCTAATCGCTGGGAGTCTATACGGGCCTTATCAGCTCTTTGCTCTAGGGTTAATTTTGGCTTTGGCGCATCGGCGGCATTAGCCACGGCAAGATGAATGCTGGAAATCAGTATGAACGACATCAACATTTTAGAGATGAGCACCTTAGATAAATGTGCCATTTCCTGCCTCCTTTATTTGGTCATCGGATGGATGAACGATAACAGCCAACTCAAACACGATGCGAAAAACATAGCATAAAATCTGTCAAAGTTTGAAATATGCAGCAGGTGTTCTTAAAAAATATGCTTAAATACAAGTCTTAAACTACACTTTTTGAGTTTCTATTTGAGTGAAACAACAATTAGGTTTATTTTTAACCCCATTGGAATGATGTACTATTGGGCAACTTCGTATCAACGAAGACCTAAAAAATAGGATGTGACCTTATATGTGTCACAAGGGAGTATCCTAAATGATCAGATGGCAACACTTACTTAAGAAACTCAGTACGGATGATCCAGTACTGCAAGAAAAGCTGTCGCTCTGGCAAGCACATCCCCACAAAACTCCCCTAGCCTTAATTCAAGGCTTCAGCTTTATTAGCGCCAACCAAGCGACACTCGGTTATTTTGAGACTGAGTATGATGCGTTTGTGAATGCGACGCCCTATGACTTTTCTCCGAGAATTCAATCATCCGGCCGCAACAGTGTTGAATATGCGAGGGAAATGATCCTCGAAGCCATTGCAGGAAATAATGTTGAATTCAACTGGCTACACTTGAGTCAACTCGGCAATGAACTGCCGACTCGAGTGAACCTCTATCGCTGCTATCTGCAGCAGCAGCCCGTTGTGCTCGTGGAATTTCAAGCTCTTAATCGTCGCAATCAAATGCGCGCAAACATTTCTGATGGTTTTGCCCATATTCCCAAAGAGATTTTGTCGACGACACTCGAAGAAAGTGCAGAAGCTGTGTATATCACAGACTCAGATGATCAGATTTTGGCCGTTAATAAAGCCATGTGCCGTATTTGCGGTTATAGCGCCGAGCAGCTTATTAGTAAAACCCCTGAATTTTTAGAGTTGAAAAGCCATCATTTGGGAGAAGAAACCGAATGCCAAATTGCACTGAAGCAAAGAGGCTTTTGGCAGGGTGAGACGTGGAAAAGACGTTCAGATGGTAGTAATTTCCCTGCTTGGCAAAGTAGTCGAAAAATTATTACCGAAGATGGCGCTCATTATAATGTGAATATTTTCAGTGATATTAGCACGAAAAAGTTGTTAGAAACTCAGCTGACGACCCGTGCTATGTACGATACCTTGACTGGATTGCCTAACCGATTCCACCTTAAGCAGATCCTCAATAAAGCACTAGAGAAGCTCAAAACGGATCCTCTCACATTAGGTGCGCTGATGTTTTTAGATCTCAATGGGTTTAAAAATATCAATGACAGCTTCGGCCACTCCATGGGCGATCGGGTGTTACAACTCGTCGCCGCCAGACTCGAAGCCGGTTGTATCGAAAAAGCCGACATAGCCCGCATGGGTGGAGATGAGTTTACCTTAGTACTGCAAGACTGCAGCTGCAAAGATGAAATCCAACTGTTTGCCGAACAAATTTTAAGTCTATTTGAGAGCCCCTTTGAAATTGAAGGGCAAAAGTTCTTCCTCGGCACGAGTATCGGCATTGCGCTATTTCCAACCCACAGTGATAAAGCGGGACAGCTGATAAGTCTTGCAGATACGGCCATGTATTGTGCTAAAAAGAGCTTACCGCACCTCGTGTTTTACGATAAGGCCATGAGCCAAGCAGCAGAATTAAAGCTACAGTTAATCAATAGTCTAAGGCATGCTCATAGCTTAAAACAATTCACTCTCGCCTATCAGGCCATAGTGGATTTACACACAAATCAAACGATTGCAGCCGAAGCCTTACTGCGCTGGCAAAAATCACCTACCGAGTATTATGACGCCGCCGATTTTGTGCCATTGCTGGAAGAGACAGGGTTAATTGTCAGTATTGGTCAATGGGTATTAGAACAGGCTTGCATGCAAGCGGCACAATGGCGGGCACATAATCAGGCGGACTTTAGAATTTCAGTCAATGTGTCGCCACTGCAATTGGAACACTTAGATTTTATCGACCAAGTGATTAATGCCTTGGAAATGGCTAATTTACCTGCTGAGGCACTGATTTTAGAAATCACCGAATCGGCACTGCTACGCCAACCTGAGCAAGCACGACTCACACTCAATCGCATCAAAGCCTTAGGTGTCAGCATTGCCATTGATGATTTTGGGACTGGGTTATCTTCACTCAGTCGCTTAGGCACTTTGCCCATAGACAGTGTAAAAATTGATGCCGAGTTTGCCCTACGTTTAAACGAAGTGTCAGGACAAAAGCTCTGTAATGCCATAGTGCAACTCGCGCAGGCACTCGATATTCACTTCGTCGCCGAAGGCATAGAGACTCAACAACAAAGGGACATAATGACAGACATGGGCCAAGGTTTTGCCCAAGGATTTCTTTTTGGCTACCCGAGTTCAGTCGATAACTTCACCCAAACCTTTCTTACGGAAAAACATATAGCTTAAAGCTCGATAGCCCTGCCAGCACGCCATTAACTAATTGTGATTAACAATGGAATCACTCCCCTGCAAAGCAATTGGCTGGCAAAGCTATCTCATCATTTGCTGCGCAAATGAATCCTTGTTATTAAACCGTATTTCACACTAAGTTAGCGTGATCTGAATAAGATTTTGACTAATTTAATTCGTACGCAGTATCAAAACTGCAATAACTTAAAAGCATTAATTCAGACCTAAAACCTCTAAGACTAAATAATGTCAAAACATTCACTTAGTCTCGCAGTTAGGTTTGTTTGAGTTCTGATAACGAGCCTGCACAGTGCTCGGCATCGCCTTAATCCGCAGTTCAACCATAGCATCAAATGCCGTCATTAAGGGTTGAACATCAAGCCGAGGATCAAGGGCGCTTAGCATATAAGCACAAGCTTCTAAGGTCGATAAACTGTCGCTACGACTCGACTTACGGATCCGGTAGCGCGACTCATAACCTTCAGCCAAATGCACCGCAGGATACTGGGTTAACCAAGGATTCAGCTGCAACATCTTAAACGCCTTGCGCCAAGTACCATCGAGTAAGAGCAATACACAATCTGGATTGATAGGCTGCTGTTCAACACTCACACTTTGCTCAGAGGGATAGACGAGATAAATCGGCTTATTACACGCCGTTAAATGTTCCCGTAAACCATTGAAGTCGGCCTCGCTTTCGCCCACATAAACTTGCGTTTCAGCGACCACAAGACTCAATACCCGCACACTATTTTTTTTATGTTCGACTTCACTCGGGTGCTGTAAAACCACCAACTGAGTCATTGGAGAAATAGGCTGAACACTCGCGCACAGGCAAGCATTCAGGGGATAACGACAAATAGCACAATAGTGACGGGACAAGCTTTACCCTCGGTTTGAGTAAGTTATTTTACGAGTATACCAAAGGATAAAGGGGTATTAGGCACAATAAAAAATACCCACAGTTCGCGGTCAAACAAACTGTGGGTAAAGGGTGTGCTCTGTAATTAACGACTTTGTAATTAACCTGTGCCGCGAACTAATGCTCGCCAGCTAACTGCTCTTGATGCCAGTGGTCAAATCGACTCAGCGCCATCATCAACAATAAACCAATAGGAAATACGCCCATCACTAAGGCCACTGCATAAGGTGCGGTTAAATTCGTTTGCTGTACGAGTCCAGCGAGCACGGATGCACCGCTCATCTGAATAAAACCTAACATAGCCGCCGCCGTTCCAGCTCGTTCACCGAAGGCCGACAGGGCCATACTGGTCGCAGGGCCAAGTAAGAAGGAAAATCCCACGCCTAACATCAACATGGGCAACATAAAGGCAAACGCTGCCATCATTCCAGTGCTCGGACCGAATTGCTGACCCGCCACAGTGATAGCGGCAGACAGAACGAGTATGGACAGCGCCAAAATCGTTGTCGGACGATTGCCGAGTTTGCGAATGACCAGCGGCGCCGTAAAACAGGCCACGATATTAAACACGGCATTGAAACCGAATAGACCACTAAACATGAGCTCAGAAAGCCCTAAATGCCCAATCAGCCACACAGGCGCATACGACACGTAACACAAAATCGCCGCCATCGCCGACATACAAGCAAAGGCATAAAACAAAAAGTGAGTGTTACCCAGTACAGGCTTGTATCGACCCCAACGGTAAAGTGGCCCTGTGGTAACCGTATTAGCAGGTCGAGTCTCGGGTAAGCGATACCCGACAACGAGCAACATCAACATGGCATATAACGTCATGAAAACGAAGGTTGAGCGCCAACCAAATTGCATTGCCAATAAACCGCCTAAGGTCGGCGCTAATGCAGGAATAACGCAAATGGCACCATTTAAGTAACTGTAAATCTTAGCGCCTTCTTTTTGATCGTAGCAGTCACGCACCGCGCTAAACACCACGATAGAAGTCGAACAGGCAGCTAAACCTTGCAGCAAACGGGCAATCTGTAACCAATGGAACTCGATAGCCGCAGCGGCTAAAAGGCTGCTCGCACCGTAGAGTAAGACCCCAAAGATTGCCACAGGACGGCGGCCATAACGGTCGGCTAATGGCCCGATCAACACTTGGCCTAAGCCCATGGCAAATAAAAATAATACGATCGTAGATTGCACATCACTGGCAGATACGGCGAATTCTGCCGCCATAGTTGGCATTGAAGGTAAGTAAATATCGATTGCCAATGGGCTGAGAAGCACCATAGACATCAGGATAGGTAATAGATTGCGCCGCATAAATAATCTCAGTTGATCAGGAAAAGGTATTTCAGTGGGCGCTATTTTAATTAACTCAAGGTATGAACAGAAATGGTATAATTTCCAAAGTAAATTTCCTCTGAGGAATATCTGTGAATATCGACAACTTAGCCAGAATCGATCTTAACTTGCTGGTCATACTCAAAGTTCTGCTAGAAGAGCAAAGCGTGACTCGCGCCGCCAGCCGATTACATATAAGCCAGTCAGCTCTCAGTAAGAGCTTAAATCGGCTCAGAGAAACCTTAGATGATCCCCTATTTCAGCGCACGGCCCACGGCTTAAAACCGACGGCGCACGCCCTAATTCTTGGGCAAAAACTGCCGAATATTTTGCAAGACTTATATCAACTCACCCAGCCTCCGACCTTCAATCCCGCCAGTAGCAATCGACAATTCTCCTTTGCCATGGTGGAAAGCGCCTATGAAACCTTAATCCCGTATTTTATTGGCCCTATGCTAACCACGGCGCCCAACGTCAAACTTGACTCCTATGTCTGGACCGAAAAGTCGATGCAGGATTTGCAACAAGGGCAAATTGATTTTGGTATTTCAGGGCGGGATTTGCATCCTTTGTCCGATTTTCAGGTGGATCGCCTACCTGAAGGGATTGCCTATCAAACACTATTTACCGATCAACAAGTGTGTTTAGTACGTGAAGATCACCCATTGATGGCTGCGCTGACTTCAGACCAATGGGATCTCCCACTCTACCTCGACATGGCCCATGTGCAGGTTCGCTGTGAAGGCAGCGATTGGTGGGCGTTGGATTACTTTCTTGCCGATCTCGGCCATCGACGCCGGATCAGTACAACAGTACCCGATTTTTATGGTGCCGCCAGTGTGTGCGCCCACAGCAATTTAATTTTCACTCTGCCTTCGAGCTTTGCACGGCACGCCTGCCAGCTCTATCCGCTTAAACTACTGCCCTTACCCTTCGAATTTATGCCCATGGCCTATGTATTGTTATGGCATCAAAGAAATGATGAAGATCAAGGGCATAAATGGATTAGAGAAACGATTTGTCAGAGTGTGGCTAAGTTATTTACTCCCGCAGAAATGCTTTAATACCAAATCACTATCAATAAAAAAGCCCGATAAAGCAAAGGCGTTATAGGGCTCTTATCAAAGTGAAGCGCTACAAATAGTGGCTACAGAATAAAGGTCGCGACTTGTGCATTAAGATCATTAGCACGGGCTTTCAACCCACGCGCCTGTGCCAAATCAGCCATGGCCGATGCGGTGATCTCATCGGTCACATCTTTAATCGCAACAGTATTTTGGGTGATTTCACCCGTCACTTGAGTCTGCTCTTCCGCTGCGGTAGCAATTTGGCCTGCCATATCTGAAATCACGTTGACCGCTTGAGTAATTTCTTCAAGGGCTTTTGCCGCCGCATTCGCATCTTCAACACTGTGACCCGCTAATGCTTGGCTGCTTTCCATCAAGCTGACGGCTCTGGCGGTTGTGCGTTGCAGTGTTTCAATCGTGGTATGCACTTCTTGAGTCGAATCTTGAGTACGGCGCGATAACACGCGCACTTCATCCGCGACCACGGCAAAACCACGGCCCTGCTCACCAGCACGCGCCGCCTCAATGGCAGCGTTAAGCGCCAACAAGTTGGTTTGTTCTGCAATCCCTTGAATCGTCGCTAGAATGCTTGAAATTGATTGAGCGTGACGGCTCAAATCCCCAATGACATCGGTCGCTTGAGTGACTTCATCGGCCAACGAATTAATCGAGTTACGGGTTTTATTGACTAACTCTTTACCCTGTAAACTGCTGGCTGCAGATTGTTGAGCGGCCGTCGCTGTGTTTTCAGCATTGGCCGCAATCTCATTGGTCGCACTCGCCATTTCAGTTACTGCGGTCGCGACCATAGCCACTTCCTGTTGCTGACGTTGCAGTTCAGCCACCGAGGTTTGCGTGGTGGTAAGACTACGTTCAGCATCAGCATCTAATTCATTCGCTAACTGACGGATATGGCTGATCAACTGATGTTGACTACCGACAAAACGGTTAAAGCTATCGGCAAGTACGCCCACTTCATCTTGAGTATCGACGGAAATACGCTGAGTTAAATCACCGTTACCATCGGCGATACGCGCCAGTGCCTGCGATACTCGGCTCAACGGGCCCAGTAACATGCCAACTAACCAAGAAATCGCTAACACACTCAAGAGCAATACAAGTGCCGATAGCCCCAGTTGGGTAAGTAACAGGCTCGTGAGTGGCGCTTCTAGCGTTTCCTTATCAAGCACTAACACTAATTCCCAATCTGTATTAGGAATATCAACGCTCCAAACTAACTTGTCGCGTCCTTCATTTTCAAAATACATAGGTAACAGAGTGCCAGATGCACGACTCTGTTCAGGCAAGTTACGATTCAGCTCATTGTCGATATCACCTATAGGTTTCATCGTCTTAGCTTGATCTTTATAAGCGATAACCGTGCCGTCTTTGTGCATCATGATGGCATAACCGTTGGCCGGTAACTTCATCCGGTTAACACCGTCCACTAGGCTTGCGATAGATAAGTCACCACCGACAACACCTTGTGCGGTAGGCTGCGCCATAGTCACAACCAGAATGTTATAAGCTACATCCACGTATGGTTTTGTCAAAATAAGACCGCGCTCACTGGTGGCTTGTTGATACCAAGGGCGGCTACGGGGATCATAGCCCGTTCGGTCTATACTCGGATCAGAATCCAGCATTTGCCCCGCTTGACTCCCAAAATAAGTTAACTGGAAACGGCCCGACGCTTGTGCTTGTTGTAATGTATTTAGGCTATCACCCTCAACTTTACTCGCCAGTGCCCCCATAATATCTTGGCGGCCAGCCAACCATTCTTGAATACGCTCTGCCTGCTGCTCACCTAAGCGTTGCACTTGTTCTAGGCTGTTTTGTAACAGCTGGGACTTTTGGCTGGAATAACTTTGCCATGACAACAAACCAATCACGAGTGAAAGGGCTACCACGACGGAGAACAGAATTTTTTGCTTGAGCGAATATGAGTTCATGTTGGCGTCTAATTTATTAACAAAGCAGTGAAATAAGAGGGTGTCTGAGCGAGTTGAACAAACATTTACATCCAATGTAATAAGGCGGCTAACTGAGTTAAAACTGCAGCTTAATCTGAACTGAATTTTCTCATACTCTGTACAGTTCGCAAAGAAGTTGCTCAGATTTACATCAAAAAGATTCTTGTTAAAACATATAATTAACCGACTGTTATTCGATGAACAACATGGGCGACCTCGAGATCACATCTCAAGATGATACGTAACAGCTCAATAGCCTCAGAGGTAAAATAAAGTAAATTAATCAAGATTAACGTGACCTAGACACACTCGCTATTGCACACTAAATGTCCACTGCCTATCGAGGAGTTCTTATGATTTATCACCAGTTCCAACAGAGCCCGCTGCAGACCCGAATTTCTGGCCCACGGGCTTGGTTAGCCATGGCGCTTAGCGTTAGTCTGATCTGTTTATCGCTATTTTTATTGCCCTTCGTGCTTTTATTTGGCGCTATTGCGCTCGGTTGTTTAGTCCTGTTTAGCCGTTTTTACATGGCACGTCAGTTGGCTAAATTTAATCAAGCACAGGCAAACGCCAAGCAACATGCCCATGCTGCAGAAGAGCCACAGAGCCAAGTTTATGGTTCAGAGACAATTGTTAGGGAAACGAATGCAACGCGCTATCAAGGGCGAACTTTTGAGCATAAAGAGGATGAACACTAGCAGCGATAGCATACTCCCCTTAAGCGAGTAATGTCTGTGCGCGATTAAGGCTATGAATTTCCGCGGGATCTTGAGTGACTTTAAGTACATTTTCAATCTGTAATGCAAGAGAACGCCAAAGAGGCTCGATAATATCAGCCTCTTTTTTATTGGCATTTTGTCGCGCCAGCTTCAGCAAAGCGGCGGCTCCCACAACATCAACTCGCCCTAAGATACCGTCGGCCAGCGCCATACTCAGCTCGATCATCGCGGGCACACTGTGGCCATATTTAATCACTTGGCGCAGATAATCCTCAGCCTGAGTCAAGTCACTACCAAAGGCATTATCATCATTAAGCATATGCTGTGCCCGCGTCAGCATGGCATCGAGTTGTCCTTGCTCGGCAGCTTCTGCCATCCAATACTCGCTGGCAATCATATCTCGAGTACAACCGTCACCATTGGCGAGCATTAATGCCAAATGATACTGAGCGTGGGGATAACCCGCTTGTGCGGCTTTGCTTATAAAATGATAGGCTTGGGCGAGATTTTTTTGCTGATAATACAGCACACCTAAATTTGCCATTGCTTCGGTTTGCTCACCCTCTGCGGCGCGTTGTAAGTATTTCAGTGCCAACTGACTATCGGGTCGAAACGACTCACTGCCGACAAGATAAAAATATCCCAATAACGCCATCGCATTGACGACCCCAGCCTCGGCCGCCGTCGCAATAAGTTGCTCACCTTTCGCCACCTCTGGCACACCTTGATAACCGTGGATCAAGGCTACGCCGTGCTCATGCAACGCTTCCATATGTCTGGGCGCCGCAAGGGCAAACCAATAGGCGGCACGGGCAAAACTGTCAGCGGCGCTAATGTGGGAAGTAAGAGGTGAAACGCCAGAAGATTCTGAATTAGAAGTAGCTTCAGCTGAATTGGCAAACTCTTGATCTTGTTGCAGCTCTTGCTCTTTCAGCATCAAGGCCTTGGTCTTAAAGGATATACCCACCAGATACTGAGCTTCGGCGTCATCTTCCATCACAGCGCGGTAGCATAAATCCTTCGCGGTCATGGCGTCAGACGCTTCATAACGATAATCAGGTGCGGCTTGGCCTTTAACCTTGGGATACAAGTGTTCGACTAGCGCCAAAACATCTTTAATAGATTTTTGCGCCAGCGCGAGCAACTGCGCTTGAGTCAGGTGATATTTTTCAGGATGAGCGCCGCGGTTACCGTCGGCCCGTAATCGATGCAGCGCGCGAGTCGTCTTAACATCGATAACGCGCTGCTGATTTAGTTGCTCGATCCTATCGTACAGATTCGGACTCGAAAACGCGATTTGCTTATCTTGCCCCAGTAACTCGGTGAGCTTATGGGTAAAACTGCGAATGTGCAGTAGCGACTGAGTCGGCACATCCTGCACATAGCTTTTTGCCTTGAGGTAGTCATCACTCAAGGAGGCCGAAAAATCTTGGATAAACTCACTATCCTTAATGACCGTTTTCGTCCCCATGAGTGATTCCCTGCAGGCTGAATTGAGTTTGCGCTATTCGACGCTTGGTTTTTTCGACACCATATATAAGCGGAACAAAGCCACGTTAACGAATAAGCCAATGAAAGACATAAAGGTATCCGATAGCATTTGCAGCGGTAATCCGCCCATAGAGGCAGCACCTGACAGCAGATTACCCACCACTGAAAGCGGCAAATAGAGCATTAATAGTGCAATAGTTCTCAGCACGATAGGACCACTAAAGCTAAAACTGCCCTTGATGGCTTCCAGCGGTGTTAAACGCTCAACCACGACCATAAAGTTCACATAGGCCAAACGGGCGAAGAGATAGAAGCTAATAACCAACCCCACCAGCCACAAAGGACCGAAGGCGGCAAACAGCATCACTGGCGCTAAAATCGCTAAACCAGAAAACACCCCAGCTAATAATAGTGGTGGAACGAAAGGTAAACTGGCCTTCAACACCATGCCAGCAGAAGGGCCATGCCCTTGAGAACGCAGCTCTAAAAACAGTGTCAGGGCGGCGATTAATACCGAAAAGGTGAGCAGTAACAGCATCATGGCGACCATGTGTGGTGCGCCAAACTGTGGATTTTCAAGATCGACTTTACTCATCTCTACGCCAAGCCACAACTGGATCCCTACTTGGATCAAAAGTAATGGAATCGTCAGCATAGCGAGTTGCGCCAGATGATTACGGAAGAAGTTATAGGCTTCTGACAAAATTGCGGACAGTGACATGCGACTTTCCAAATAATTGAAATGAATTAACACTTAGAATTGCGCTAAGGATACCGAAAATCCCGTAGCAATGCACAGCAGAAATCACCAGTGTGAATCGTAAATCACAGAAAACTACTGCAACAAAAGTTGCAAACCCGCTAAACTGTCCTGCGAACACGTGCGCAAACCATCAAAGGACGCTTCCATATGAAACACACTCTTACCCTCTCTATCTTCCTCGGCACTTGTATTTTAGCGGCGCCAGCCAGTGCAGGATGGTTAGATAACTTGGCCGGAACGCAAGCCAAAACTGAAAAAGCGGCCACGACGGCGACTGCAACTCAGTCAAATAATTTGGTTGGCAGCGTCATGTCACAATTGGGTTTAAACCAAACTCAGGCCGAAGGTGGCTTAGGCAGTCTATTAGGCTTAGCGCAATCTAGCCTAGGGACAACTGACTACTCAAAACTGGCTGCCAGCATTCCTAATGCCGATAGCTTGTTAGCAGCAGCGCCTAAATTGGACTCAAAATCAGGCGTTTCTGGCTTGTTATCCAAAGCGGGTGATTTAGGTTCATCACTGCAAGGCAGTGCGATGGTGTTCGACGCCTTTGAAAAATTGGGCATTTCTAAAGATCTTGCGATGCCGATGATCAACATCGCTAAGTCTTACTTGGATACCAATGGCACTGAAGGCACCTCAGACTTACTGATGAAAGGTCTGAACTCGCTACTGTAATCCCGTTGTATCTCACCCTAAGCAATACAGTGCTTAGGGTGAACTTTCGCCCCCCAATCGACTCTACCTTAACATTCCCTCCAACATGAGAACCGCCAAATATGATTGCGAAGTTAAGACGATTCTTTGAAGCACATACGCAAGCAGTCTCCCCAGAAGACAAGGCGCATCAACTTAAACTCGCCGCGGCGAGTATGTTACTTGAAGTGGTGTTTGCCGATGATACCTTAACGGCAGAGGAAGAAGCCTTATTGCCTAAGTTGCTGACAGATACGCTATCAATGTCAGAAGCTGACGCTAAGATACTGATTGATGAAGCCAAAAGCGTGCAAGGTAGCGCGACCTCACTGTTTGAATTTACCTCAGCCATTAACGCCGAATTTAGCCTAGCGCAAAAGCAGCAATTATTGCTCGCGATGTGGCAACTGGCCTATGCTGATGGGCAGTTATCCCAATATGAAGACCAAATCATTCGCCGTACCGCTGATTTGCTGTACCTCAAACACAGCGAGTTAATTCAAATGCGCAATCTTGCCATCGCCGCCAATCGACATACTGATCAAGCGCCTCAGTAATTCCACGGTTAAATCAAGGTACCAATCGATTAATCCGTCGCATAAAAAAGCGTGAATGCAAAACGCTATCTCGTTTCACATTCACGCTATAGTCTCAAGACTCTATTGATATCGCCTTTGACTAAAAATGATTTGTCCTGCCGCGCGATTGACTTAAACCCAACTCACTTAAACCCTAAGCTAAGGCTCTACCGATTTCGAACCCTGAGCCGCGTAACTCAGTCAACTTAGTCCGCAATCCCCCCATCTCCATCCTTAATCCTTTCTTGGTGGCTAACTGAGATAACCAACTGGTTTTCTCATCATCCTCAATCGTGTCCCACTCATCCAACACTTTGTAAGATAGGCATAATAATGCGGCAAGTTTTGAAAATGGGTCCGAATCCTTAGGGTGATCTTGATATAAAATACCTTCTACCAGCGCTGTGGTGAATTTCCAATTTTTAGCCAGCAGTGCGCCAATATCGGGGGAGTCATATCCAAGCAACTCACGTTCAAACTCATGCTTATCTTTACCCTGAGCCACAGCTTCAGCTATTTTCGCCGCATCTTCAGGTGACACGGCCGCAATGAGTAAGTCGCCAATTCGATGCAAGATACCGCAGGTAAATGCTTCTTCAGGCATAGCACCACAACGTTTCGCCATTTCTTGACTATAAAGGGCAATCTCAAAGGTTTGTCCCCAAAATAGGGCTAAGTCGATTCCTTCACACTTAGGAACCGCGCCAATTACAGCCGATGCAAGCACTAAGGTACGCAGGGTTTGCATCCCAAGACGCACCACGGCTTCGTCGATCGTGCCCACCTCTCGACTGCGTCCGTAGTGAGCACAGTTGGCAAGGCGTAATACCCTAGCGCTGATTAAGGGATCGTGTGCAACCTTAGTGGCAATACTTTTTACTGTCGCATTGTCGTCATTGACTGCGTCTAATAGCTCACTGATCGCCTTGGGTAACCTGGGTAATTCATCCACTCGATTGAGTAACGCAGCTGAATCCATTTTTATGCTCCTTCTGTATGAATGATCAAAATATAGAACACAAACTAGCGCCTCGCTCGCGAGATATAATTAAATATCAGTAATGTGCAGTCCTTCTGCGACACCTATTACCGGCCATCAAACTTAAGGTTTACTCCTCGATTTCGCTCAGTATTAGTCACACTCCAACATATTCAGCATCGAGATCCACAAAGCTATGCACAGGCTGACGCTGAGCGAAATCAGGTTAGAAGCCCTAACGCTAAAGGAGCAACCTTAGTTAAATTGTAAATAAATATTTCAAAAATTCAGTAAAGAGTGATATTGATAAAAGGCCATTAACTCACTGTAAGGAAGCAATATGAGCCAAAACGCACTCGTTAGCCGCACTGGTCTTATCTTAGCTAGTGCTTTAATCACCTTAGGGCTGTTCGTCTTTATGGCGCAGCTCATCAACAATCCACAAACTGTCGCAGGACAAGCCTCGGATGCGCCGCAAATCAATATACTGATGGCAGAACGCACGCCGATACCGCCAAAAGAAAAAACTAAGCCCGAACCACCAAAGCCCATTCCTGCGCGGGAGCGTGTGAGTGTCCCCGGTGAAAACAGCGAGTCGTTAACTTTTACTCCTGAGACATTCATGCCCGAAATGCCAACGCAAACCACCCTCTATACACAATCTGCGATGACAGCCGAAGCTCTGCCAGTTGTGCAAGTGTCGCCTCGTTATCCCATAGATGCGGCGCAAAGTGGTAAAGAAGGTTATGTGGTTGTGGGGTTTGATATTACGGCCGACGGCACTGTGAGTAATGTGCGGGTATTGGATGCGAACCCTAAGCGTGTTTTCGATAAGGCGGCGTTATCAGCGGTGCAGAATTGGAAGTACAAACCGAAATTTGATGCAGGCAAAGCCGTTGCGCAACTCAATCAGCAAGTGCAGTTAGACTTTAAATTAGATCAAAAGATTTAATCCGCAGACGAATCAAAACGCACAAAAAAGCCCTGCAATCTCTTTCGAATTAAAAGAGTTCAGGGCTTTTTGATTGAACTTTTTTCAGGATTACTCAGGAATCGCTAAACCTTGTTTGCGGCTGATATGGGTCTTTTGCCACCACAGAAATGGTGCCACCACTAATATCAGTACCAATACATAGGACATGCTCGCACCTAAGGCAAAACCTAACGCCAAGCAAAACGCGCAACCCAGCGCGACGAGTGGCCAATTATGGCGCGGTAATAACTTAGCGGCCGCTAACATGGCCATCAAATAGATCACCACAAATACACCGTTGCTCCATGCAATAAGGTGTTCTAACTCTTGTCCAGTAAGATAAGTCAGCACTATCACGCTCGCCATCACAGATAACAGTGCAGCCAGTGCGCGAATAGGTACGCCATGGGCGTTCTTCACCGCAAAGAAACGCGGCAAAATACCTTCACAGCTAAAACTCCACACTAAACGTGCCGCACTGGCCGCATACACGTTCACAGTGGCCAATCCACTTGCGATCCCTAACACGCCGATCACTTGTGCACCGTAACCACCGAGCAACTGGTCAAATACGCCGATCATGGCGACGCTTTTATCCGTCGGGACTAATAGTAGTAATAGTGTACAAGCCACATAAATTACCCCCACCAGCACAGTGCCCATCATCATAGCGGGGATCATATCCTGCTGCGGACGGCGAAAATCATCAGCCAAATGCGTCATCGCTTCTATGCCCAAGAAACTCCAAAAAGCGATGCCAGCGGCAATCATCACGGTTGGCATTTCAGGCATACCATGGCTGGCGAGTGTTGTCAGGTGACCTGGCTGAAAACTGCTTGCGCCAAATAAGAGGACCACGACGGCCACTATGCACAGCGTTAAGCCAAATTGCAGCTTGGCCGACACTTGAATCCCCCTTAAATTAATCAGGAACAGGCCAAAAATCACTAATACTTCAACACCGACCTTGGACCAACCCGATATCGGCATTAAGGCATTCACAAACTGAAAGGTCATCAAAATCGCGGCCGGCGCCCCCATGGGCACAACCAGTAAAAAGATCAGTCCAATTGTTCGACCAGCGGTGCGACCAAAGGCTTTTTCGACAAAGTAAGCAGGGCCAGCGGCATGGGGAAATACACTCGCTAAACGACCAAAAACCAGCGCCACAGGAATAATGGCTAAGGTGAGCAATATCCACGCGACTAGGGCGCCAGACTGCGCTTTTTCAATTGTCATCTGAGGCAAAATAAACACCCCAGTACCAAGCAAAGTGGTCGCCATTAAACCCGCACCTTGCCAACGACCTATAGTTCCGCTATTTGAATTCATCTGATAATATTCTGTGGTATTTGAGCTGTCAGTATAGTGAGATTTTGCCCCACAATCTGCCGTTAATTTCAGTGTTCTCCACGCCCAATACCGGCAAAATCACGGAATGTAGCGTTATTTCCATCAAAATGACGGTCAACTTAAGATGTGGCTAAATAACCAGCCAAAATACTCAGTAAATTTTGTTACTATTCAAAACAATGGCAAAACTTTACACAGATATGATATAGCCATTTTCACTGGAGTCACTCTTGGATAAATTCGATACCGCCATCATTCATAGTTTGCGTCAAGATGCACGCCAGAGCGTGTCGAATATTGCCGAACAAGTGAACCTTTCCCGCAGCGCGGTAGCCGAGCGGATTAAAAAACTCGAACAGACTGGGGTGATCCGTGGCTATCAAGTACTCTTGAGTGAGTCGCAAAAAGAAGGGGTGTCGGCTTATTTCGAAATCCAGCATCAATGTCCACGTTGCGCCGACGTGGTACACGTATTTCAAGCGATTCCCGAAGTGATAACCTGCCGTGGTATTTCCGGAGATATGGATTTACTCGTGTACGTGCATGCACCTTCAATGCGCCGCCTGCATGAGATCCGTGAGTACATCGACACGCACACAGATATCATCAAGATCAAAACCCATGTGGTGATGAGTGAGTGGATTAATAATCTAGGCGAGTAAAGGACAGTTGCCCTAAAACAAGAAACGCCACCCTAAGGAATAGAGGTGGCGAGGCCCATTTGGAGGCAGGGCAAAATATTGAAGTGTAAAATATGGCATCCTTGCCCAGCGACCTCCCTGTTACACAACCAATCACGACTAGACTTACCCCTTGAGAGCTCAGCCAGCGCCGCAAGGGCCTCATCTACAATGTTTTCCTTTGACATTGTTTCCGCGATCCGTCGATTTCCTTGATTCTTATCACCTTGTTCATTATGAATGAAGTGTCGCGCCTTAAGCGATCGTCATTTGTCCTGTGTACAGAATGAAGTTACGCAGCAATAAAACCCCGATTAAACTCAAGCATGCCGTCCCTGCAACATAAGCCCATTTGCGTTTCGACGTCGTAGTCATAAACAGGTTCATCGCTAAGGGGCCTGATAAACCGAGCCCGATAATCCCCACCCAGAAAATCCAGCCCCAGAAGCCATAACCTAGCGCATTAAAGGCGGCCATCTTACTCTGTCCTCCGGTAAGCACTAAGCCCATAAAGAAGGTAAAAATCAGCACAATTTCGACTAAAATCAGTGGAATTTCAACCTTGTGGATAAAGTGCACCTCTTTGTCATTCGGTTTGCCATTCATCAACACGCCACCAAGTAATGAAGATGCCGCGCCGGAAGACAATCCAGATGCCAAGAACAGTAAAGGCAGCACAGGATTTTTCAGCATGGGATAGCCGGGTAATGCCGATAACAAGAAGCCGGTATATGCGCCTAATGCTAAGGATAGAATCACCAGTAACCCCGTAATCGTCGCCTCAAACCGAGCGAGTAAAGCCGTCAATTTAAGGACGATAGGAAAATGCGATTCACACCAAGCATCGACAGGTTTACGAAAGATCAACCCAATCCACATAAACATAAAAACTTGGTAAATCAACAGAATAAGTACACCCATCGACATCACAGATTTAGGATTGTAAAACACCAAAATCTTCCAGAAATCGAGGGGTTTAGTTAAATCTGCCACCAATATGCCTAAGCCCGCCATTACGGCGACTGGGGCGACAATACAGGCGGCACGTATAAAACCAGACTGATAGGCGTTTTGCTTCAAAACAAAATGTTTCAACAGTACGGCAAAGAACATAGCCCCTGCTGATACACCCGCTAAAAACAGGTAAATTGCAATCGGCCAATGCCAGACTAAGGTATCAAAATGTAGGGCACTCATAGTATCACCTCCCCGGATTTTGCCAGGATACGGAACAACTTAGGTCGCGTTCCGAGGGCGACTTTCGCGCGTTGAGTTGGATTAGCACGCAGCACTTGTACTAACTCAGACGTTGGATCTTTTAAATTACCGAACACTAACGCCTTAGTCGGACAAGCCTCAACGCAGGCAGGCTGTTTACCTTGCGCAAGATTCGTCTCACGGCAGAAATCACACTTATCCGCCGCGTGGGTGACTGGATTAATAAAACGAATTTTGTAAGGGCAAGCCGCAATACAATATTGGCAGCCGACACATTTCCACGCATTGACTGACACTATGCCGGTTTCTTTATCAATAAAGGCAGCCCCCGTTGGGCAGACGTTGACACAAGGTGCATCTTCACAATGCTGGCAAGAAACACGGCTAAAGTGATAATACTCATTCGGATACTCACCGAACGGTCCTGTTTGCTCAATCCTGACCCGGGAAACCCCTTCTGGCACTTGATTGGTTTCACGACATGCCACTTCACATGCGCGGCAACCAATACACTTAGCTTCATCATGAATCATCGCATATTTAATATCTGACTCTGCTTTAACACTATCAGATGCATTCACTGTGGCGAGCAGTGATGCGCCCGTAGCGCCAGCAAATAAGGCACATGTGCCTTTTAGAAATCTTCTTTTTGAATTTTCCATAACCTACCCCTACTGGCCACTATGGCAATTGCGGCACAGCTCACTGCGAACTTTTGGCGTCATATCCGCCATAGGTTCGGTTGGGCTATGTAATTTATGACAGGCGGCACAGGGCACTTTTTGTGCATGCACATTATGCGTCCACTCGGTTTCACCCAGTTTTCGCTGTGTATGGCACTTGTGACAAACGGCGAGCTGAGTATCAAGCTCCGAGCCATCTTTCAGACCAAACACTACGATATCATTCGGCTTTTTAGGGTGGTCGCCTTTTTCGCCATGACAGGTTGAACAGGTCATTTTCATCGCATCTTGGCCGTGATGCCCTAACATTTGACCGTTACGTTTGTGGCACTTCATACAAGTCGTGTCACTGTTAATTTGAAGGGCCGACTCGGCACTTGTCGCACCAAAGCTTAAAAGCAATGCAATTGCACCCAAGCGAATCGACCACAGCCATTGTCTTTTGGACATAGGGAGTCCTCACATTTATTTTGGGAAGGGAGAAGAGGAGTGTCAGGGTTCGGAGTTACCCGAACCCGACGGTCGGATCAGACGGCTAACGCTTGCTTTAGGCTCTGTGTATCCCACTGTTTATGTTGGTTCATTTCAATAAAGTTGATATTGAACTTACTAAACAGCTTTTTCATTGGCGAGTTGTGTTCTTTGCCAAAATCACTGATCACCATTTTCACTTCAGATGAGTCATGATCTATTAACACATAGTCTAGTCGGCACTCGTGATTTAAATCAGCGTCATGCTGGTCCATTTCAAATACGGTGTCTAGCGGGACATTACAGCAAACATCGTATTTGCCTTCCACTACGGTTTTTAACGATTTAAAAAAGTTAAAACTTTGTTTATCGAACAGTACTGGTTTAAGTTTCATTTCATGATGTTCTGCCTCATCGGGGCCTGCTTTAAAAAACTTAATGCAGGTCATGACGAACATGACAAAAACAAATGGCACTGCTACAAACAGCACGAAATACATAAACGCATAGCTGAGAATGACTGAAGTATTCATAACGCCTCCAATAACCTATTTATTTTTTGTTATCTCTTTTAAAGCAACTTTAGTATTAACGTGAAGCGTTTTATTTTTTTTGAACACGATCACATTTAACAATGGCAATTTAATAATAAACAATAAGTTAAGAATTCGATCTCATTGCCATTTAGCGCAAATCTTGAATATAAAAATAGATAATTGATAATCGCCAATGTGAAATTCAATTAAATGAATTTCACCTTTTAAAATTCCAAATTTATCTTTATCACATTTTGAAATATAAAAAACATTAAATCTAAAAACGACACTAGCAGACTGCGATATTATAGTTTTGAAGTTGAGATATGTTTCACATTAAATTTATTTAATGACGCCATAATTAATCGTTCTTTAAAGTATTTGCTCGATAAAAGGGATATAAAAAATGCACATTAGTAACATGGATGGCCTGGATATTCTGAGTTTGAAAATACTCGTTTCATTATATGAGAACAAGTCTGCAACTTATGTCTCTAAGGCTCTTGATATTCCGGCTCCTAAAATAAGTCGTAGCCTTAAAAATCTACGGGAAATTTTTGGTGATGAACTTTTCATTCGTCGTAAATACGGACTATTCCCCAATGAGTTTGCGACCCATTTATATCCAATCGCGAAAGAAGCCATTGAATGTACTGATAAGTTTCATAAGGCAAGAGCCGCAAATGCTAACTTAGTGAAAACGCATATCGAGATTGCTGCTCCCGGCTTGATTGCTTACGCTTTTCCTAAAGCCTTAATGCAGGCCATTAAAGATGAACAGAAGCTGATGCACATTAATATCACCCCTTGGTCTATGCATACGACCCAAGACATTATTAACGGTGATACTACGCTGGGCATTTGCTGCAATAAAAGCACGGCTGATGTGGCCGCCTTTGGCGATAAACTCCTGACGACCACTCTGCAACGCATGGATAAGGTTTACCTTCTTGCGAGCCGTAATCATCCGATTTTCAAACGGGAAATCACTTTAGAGACGATTGCAGAATATCCCTATGTGAATACCGACCTCGGTAATCCCAGTTCTAAGCTCAGTCCTTACCAAGAGTTTTGTCTGAAGAGCAACATTAAACTCAATACTGAAATTACTATTACCAGTATTTCAAGTTTGTTTGAATACCTAGGAGAGAGTCAGGCACTGTCGTTATTGCCCTACCGCGTGGTTTACGAGATGGTAAGTGATGTGGCTGAACTGCACACATGCCAGCTATCGCAACTCGAAGCCGAACGTTTATATGCTCATGCCGAAGCGCCAACCATTTTCTTAGTGCAAAAAAATCAGCCAAGCAAAGTGAATGATGATTTAGTGTGGCTAAGTGGACAGATTAAAAAGGTTGTTGACCATATTATTTAGCCCAAAGCAGCTTACACAACCCATAGACTAGCCACTGTACAGAGGTGATAGGCATCCCTTGCCTTAGCTTAGGCTCCACCTCAGCCCCCATACAAACCCGCCGAGAATTGTTAAGCCAAGCATACATCTTGGGGCATAAACACGTTACACTAAGCCCATCTTTATCCTAATAGATTCAGCTATGCGGACCGAAAATACAGCCACTCTTAATCTTATTTGGGGCGCCCTTATTCTTGAGGAGTTAGCACGTCTTGGCGTGCAACATGTGTGTATGGCACCGGGCTCGCGCTCGACGCCGTTAACCCTCGCCGCCGCCCAGCAAACTAAACTCCAGCGTCACCTGCATTTTGACGAACGTGGACTCGGCTTTATGGCCTTAGGTCTGGCAAAAGCCAGCCGCGCACCGGTCGCTATCATCACCACCTCGGGCACCGCCGTCGCTAACTTGTATCCTGCGATTGTTGAAGCTTGGCTAACCCACGTGCCTTTGATCGTCTTAAGCGGCGATCGTCCACCCGAATTACTCGGCTGCGGCGCCAATCAAGCCATAGTCCAACCGGGCCTTTTTGCGAATTACGCCACCCAAGTGAATTTGCCAACGCCGGATGCGCATATCGCACCGCAGGCATTGCTCACCACAGTGGATGAGGCAGTGGCGAATCAAACTCGTCCAGTGCACATCAACTGCATGTATCGCGAGCCCTTGTACCCGAGTGAACTCAGTGGCGTGATTCTCGATGCCGAATCGCCTTACCTCAAACCATTGCAAACTTGGCTGCAGCTCGCCCGCCCGTATACCCAATACGGCAAGTGCAAACAATTGAGCAGCCCCAGTGACGATGCCATTATGCGGTTCGTCCACGGTAAAGGCGTGATCGTTGTCGGCACTCTCACGCCTGAGCAAGATCCACAGCAGCTTATCGCCCTGTCGCAAAAAATTGGCTGGCCTTTGCTAACCGATGCCCAATCGCAACTGCGCCAACATCCCGCGGCAATAGGCAACATAGACCAACTGCTGCAACATCCCAGGGCGCGCAATCTATTACAGGAAGCGGATCGCGTACTCGTGTTCGGCGGGCGTTTATTGTCAAAACGCGTCATCGGTTATCTCGCCGAGCAGAATTGGCACAGTTACTGGCAGGTGTTACCCGAGCAAGACAGGCTAGATCCGAGTCACAATGCGAAGCACATTTGGCATGCTAATGCAGAGCAGTTTGCGGCCTTGAACTGGTATCGTTCATCCTCGGCGAACTGGGCGAATACCTTAATCACCTATAACGATGAATTGCATAACTTATTTGTGCGCAATATCGATCAAGGGGAATTTGGTGAAGCGCAGGTGATACGCGCTATCGCCAACACTCGTCCATTAGAACAACAGCTTTTTATCGGCAACAGCCTGCCTGTACGCTTGTACGACATGTATGCGCCTGTTAGTTGCTGCACAGCGACCACTTATACCAACCGTGGCGCTTCGGGTATTGACGGCTTACTCGCCACCGCCTGCGGCATTGCAGCCCACGAAGGCAAACCCACCAGTTTGATCATAGGTGATTTATCGCAACTGCACGATCTTAACTCGCTGGCTATCGCCAAGGGCTTAACAAGCCCGCTGGTGATCGTGATCCTCAATAATGATGGCGGTAATATCTTTAACTTATTGCCGGTTCCGAACGAACAAGTTCGCAGCGATTATTATCGACTCAGCCACGGCTTAGAATTTGGCTATGCCGCTGCCATGTTTAATTTGCCCTATAATCAGGTGGATAATTTAGCCGATTTTCAAGATAGCTATAATGAAGCGCTGGATTTTCAGGGGGCTTCAATCATTGAAGTCAATGTGAGCCAAAACCAAGCCAGCGACCAAATCGCCGCGCTCAACCTTTGGGTGAAACAAAGCTAATGCCAAACATGGCCCGTTACGGCGATCCTTCACTACCGACCTTAGTGCTACTGCACGGCTTTTTAGGCACTAAGGCCGACTGGTTGCCGTTAATGCCTGCGCTAAGCCAGCACTTCCATTGTATTTGCTTAGATCTGCCGGGCCATGGAGATAATCAAGCTGAAGGGCCGACTGAGGCTAAGCTCGATTTCGACTTTTGCGTCGAAAACATAATGACGCGGCTCGATAGCCTTAATCCAAGTCCCGAACCGTTTCATCTCTACGGTTATTCCTTAGGCGGGCGTATTGCCTTGCACCTTGCAAAAGCCTATCCGCAGCGCTTGT
The DNA here is from genome assembly GCF_031932065.1 of Shewanella scandinavica. Lineage (NCBI taxonomy): Bacteria > Pseudomonadati > Pseudomonadota > Gammaproteobacteria > Alteromonadales > Shewanellaceae > Shewanella > Shewanella scandinavica. Next base: position 192,916 of record NZ_JAUOES010000003.1, on the reverse strand, counting down.
TAAGTCTGAACCTCGAATCCTGCCACCCAGGGCTGGTAGACCCGCAAGAAAAAACGGCCAGAACCAAGAATGATACCCAGTGGGCCGAGCGTTTATTGCATCTGGCTAGCAAAGATTTTTTAAACTTGTGGTATCAGCAGCCCGTGTTTGCCGACATGACTGCGGCCAAACGTAAAGCCTTAATTGAGCAGAGATCTGCCGTCTTAGGTCTGCATCCTAAACAGCTGCTTAAAGAGGTATTCTTAGCTACTTCACTTGCACGCCAAGCATCGATGTGGGATGTGCCTTCACAACTTGCCTGTGAGTGCCATTTCTTTGTGGGTAGCCAAGATGCCAAGTTTTACGCCCTCGCCCAAGAGTGGCAATTACACGCGCCTATTCTCGTCCACTGTATTAGCGGCGCCGGACACAACATACACCAAGCAGCTCCCGAGGCATTAATCGCAACAATAGTTAAGCTGCTTGGGTAAATAACAGAATTAAAATGTAGGAAATATATGATCTTAACTTCGCTTAACCTGTATCAATATCGACTACCGCTCGATGTATTATTGCCCGTAGGCAAGCAACGCATCGACCACAGGGCTGGATTAGTATTGCAAGCCTGCGCCAGCGCTAATGTTGGTGGCGAATACAGACAAGTCGAAGTTGAAATCGCCCCACTATCTGGCATAGATGTCGATGAACAAGTTTTAGTGGGATTTAGCCGCGAAACACTGGCTCAAGTGCAAACGGCGTTAACTGAGTTATTACCCCTACTCTGCGGTCTGCATATCGATACCCTGCTGGATTACGCCGAGCAAAGTCCTTACCCTTCCTTGGCCTTTGGTTTAAGTCTGTTGCATGCCAAGTTAATGGGTAAGCTCGATGCTATCCGCCCACAAACCGCCACAGTCCCTTTGATTTATCATCCAACGGATGCGGGCAAAGACTTGCTCGATAACAAAGTTGCGGCGCTCGGCATGCATGTTCATTCGGTGAAAGTTAAAGTCGCGCAGACCTCAATCGAAGACGAACTGAGCCTGATTTATGGCATTTTACGCACCCGCCCCGATCTCAAACTACGTTTAGACGCAAACCGAGGGTTTACACTGGAACAAGCGATCGAATTTGCTGCTTGCCTACCCCTGGACACCATCGAATACATAGAGGAACCTTGCCAGAATCCACAGGATAATCTGGCATTTTATCAAGCAATTGGTATGCCTTACGCCCTCGATGAATCACTCAACGATCCCGATTATCAGTTTGCGATGCAAAATGGCCTGACTGCGCTCATCATCAAACCTATGCTGCTCGGCAGTATTGAAAAGCTAGCTAACTTAATCGATACGGCGCAAAGCTATGGTGTGCGTTGCATTATCAGTTCAAGTCTTGAAAGCAGTTTAGGCATTAGCGATCTGGCCCATTTAGCCGCGATTCTCACGCCCGATGAAATCCCAGGACTCGATACCCTCAGCGCCTTTAGCCAAGATTTAATCGTGTCATCGGGTAAAAAACACTGCCTCACACTCGCCCAACTTGAACTCATTGCACAACACGCCATTGATTCAACGCAGCAAAGTGATTTGGGTGCAGCCAAGCGTGAGGAAAACTAGTTTGTCTGACACCCGCCTATCGCAGTCGCTAGCACTGTCCCCCGTGCACCAAGCCGCGCTGGCGTTTCCACAGCAGACGGCCAGCAAGTTGGCGGGACAAGACATTCGTTACTCCGAGCTTAGCCAACGTGTTATCGCACTGGGTCAGCAGCTAAGAGCAGCAGGCATTGCAGAGGGTGAGCCACTAGCCTGTATTGCTGTGAATAACCTCGAGATGATTTGCCTCTATTGGGCCTGCATCGATATCGGGGCGATCTTTTTCCCTATCTCACCCCGTTTTCCTCTCGCGCAGATCCAAGGTTTAATTAATGAACATCAGATCCGCTATGTTTGGAGTAATGAGGTTTGCGAACTACAGAATTGTCATCACTTGCGCTTAAATTTCAATCGCGTTAGCAGTGACTTAGCCCTGCCTGTCGACTTTACTCGTCCAGCTAATGTGATTTTAACTTCAGGCTCTAGTGGCTTTCCCAAAGCGGCGGTGCATTGCTTAGCGAATCATATTGCCAATGCCGAAGGTGCCCGCAGCTTAATCCCACTCGAACAAGGTGATGCCTGGCTACTCTCCTTGCCCTTATTCCATATTGGCGGTCTTGCGATATTAAACCGCTGTGCCTTAGTCGGTGCTAGTGTTGTCATGCCAGATCAAGCGCTTAGCCTTGGTCAGCAGATTGACCAAGATCAGTTGACTCACATATCTCTCGTTCCCACACAACTGAGCAAGTTACTAACCGATACGAGCAGCAAGCTTAAAAGTATCAAAGCCCTATTGCTGGGCGGCGGCGCAGTCTCGCTAGACTTACTCGCCGAGCTTAAGCAACGCAATATCGCCAGCTATACGAGTTACGGCATGACAGAAATGGGCTCGCAGATCACCACAGGTCCCGCATTAAGCGACGGCAGCAGTGGCAAATTACTCCCCAAGCGTGAGCTTAAAATCGAAAACGGTGTGATTTTGGTGCGAGGCGAATGCCTGTTTATGGGCTATCTCACCGCGGATGGAATACAAAAGTACGTTGAACAAGACGGCTGGTTTTACACCAAAGACAAGGGCGAATGGGACGAAAATGGTAATCTGCGCATCCTTGGCCGCGTCGATAACATGTTCATCTGCGGCGGTGAAAATATCCAACCAGAAGAAATCGAAGCCGCGCTTAAACAGCATCCACAAATAGACGATGCTATCGTTTTCGCTATCCCCGATGCCCAATTTGGCAATCTCCCCGCCGCTATCCTTCGCGGCAGTTTAACTCATCACACTGAGTCGATTGCCAATGAACTCGAACGGTTTCTCGCCGACAAAATCGCCCGCTTCAAACGCCCAAGACAATATTATGTATGGCCAGAAAATAATGAGCAGACAGGGCTGAAAGTAAACAGAAAAGCCTTGATAGCTAATCTTGTTAAACACTGATTTATCACCAACGTCATCAAGCCAAATTGCAGCCATAAAAAAACCTGCCGTAGCAGGTTTTTTTATGGCTAAATCACTGTCACCTTAAACGTGATGCGACTTAGGCTTCCATGCAAGCTTTCAGCTTGTTCATGGCATTTTTCTCAAGTTGGCGAATACGTTCGGCCGACACTTGGTAAGTCTCTGCAAGTTCTTGCAGTGTGGTTTTATCGTCATCTAACCAACGGGCGCGCAGAATATGCTGGCTGCGTTCGTCTAAGGTTTTGATGGCCGATAATAAACGACCTTGGGCATTCGATTCCCAGTTGTCGTTTTCAATGTTTTCCGCTAAATCCGATGAATGATCTTCCAAGTAATGGACTGGGGCAAAATCATGCTCCTCATCTTGATCATTGGTTAAATCAAATGCCGGATCTTGCGCTGCCATACGTGATTCCATTTCGGTCACATCGGCCTTAGATACACCTAAATTTTCAGCCACCATAGTGACTTCTGCATCGCTGAACCAACCTAAGCGTTTTTTCGCTTTACGGATGTTAAAGAACAACTTACGTTGCGCTTTAGTGGTCGCGACTTTAACAATGCGCCAGTTTTTCAGCACATATTCATGAATTTCAGCTTTGATCCAGTGCACAGCAAAAGACACGAGACGCACGCCAACATCGGGATCGAAGCGTTTAACCGCTTTCATCAAGCCTATGTTGCCTTCTTGGATCAGATCTGCCTGTGGCAAGCCATAGCCTGAATAGCCTTTAGCAACGTGCACTACAAAACGTAAGTGCGACATAATCAGTTGCTTCGCAGCTTGTAGATCACCAGTTTCCTGTAAACGCTTGGCCAACTCATACTCAGCCTCAGCGTCCAGCATGCTGATGCTAGTCACTGAATGGATATAAGCTTCTAGACTACTGGCGCCCTGTGGGACTGTCAGTGCCATTGATTGCGTTTGAAAGGTCATTCGCTCTCCTACATTTATCAGACTACTTAACGAGTGCATTCTTAGGTTCAACAACAAAATACCCTAAGAATAAGCTCACGAACTATCGGCTAATTGACAGAGTATGTCAACCTCAGCTCGTTTGCAGATACCCTTTTACCTCGCTGAAGTAGACATTGCAAGTGAATAAAAGTTCATTACTCAGCATTTTTTTCGTCACTTTTTTTAGTTTAATCGACTGATTATTATGAAGGTTCAATCGACCGTAAATGCTGACGTACAGACAAATACGAACCTAACCAACCTAAAAATGAGGCAAGTCCAACCAATTGCAGCAGTTCAATAAAAGTGAGTGATTTCATTTCAAGCTGACTGCCATACAAGCCTAAAAGTTCGGCAAGGGCGGAATCGAGATACCACACTAATAAGTTGATGATAAGCCAAGCCAATATGCCGCCAATAACTCCGTACCAAATCCCTGTGTAGAGAAATGGGCGCTGGATAAAGGCTTCCGTTGCCCCGACGAGCTTCATCACTTCAATTTCGCTGCGCCGATTCATAATTGCCAAGCGAATCGTATTACCTATCACTAAGACCACAGCCAGCACAAGTAATGCAGCAATCGCCATCACAGTGCGTTCGAGTAGACGCACTACTGCCTGTAACCGTTCTAACCATTCAATATCTAAGCGGCCAAAGCTAATCTCAGGCTCGCGCTCTAGTTTAGTTAAGAGTTCACGGGCGCCCACCGGCGTTGAGTAACGCGGCGTAGGTGTGACGGTAATGACCGCTGGCAAAGGGTTTTTATCTAAATAGGCCAAGGCCTCACCAAAACCAGATAAGCGTTGAAACTCTTCTAGGGCTTGGTTTCTATCTATGTACTGCACTTTATCCACTTCGGAATAAGTCCGAATCCGCGTCAGCAGGCTCTGAATGGTTTGCTCGCTGCGATTATCCTCGATAAACAAGGAGATCTCCGCTGCACTGTTCCACGAGCTGGTAATGGTCTCAGCGTTTTTAACTAACACTTGCAATGCCGCAGGCAAACTCAGGCTCACACCCAATACCGCCATAGTCATCACGGAAGACACTGGGTTGCGCCAGAGTTCTCCCATACTCGCCATCGCTTGCTGTACGTGGCGAATAAAGAACATCACAATCCGCCCAGATAGAGGTAACTTACTACGGGTTAATTTAGCGCTGTCGCTCATTGCCCTTCACCTCTATTCGTCGGCGCGCGCGTATGCACGCTAGGATGCAACTCCTGTGCGCCTAGCATACGACCCTGTTTGAGGGTGAAAGTGCGATATTTCATCCGCGCGATTAAGCCTAAATCATGGGTAGCGATTAACACGCTGGTTCCTGCATCGTTGAAGGTTTCAAACAGACGCAAAATATCCATCGATAATTTAGGATCTAAGTTACCCGTTGGTTCATCGGCGAGCAGTAAGGGCGGCTTGTTGACAATCGCACGGGCAATGCCGACGCGTTGCTGTTCACCGCCGGACAACATAATCGGGTTATGGCGCTCTTTGCCATACAAACCCACCATGTCGAGGGCGCCAGCCACTCGCTTACGGATTTCACCATGGGAGAAACCTTCAATCACCAGCGGCAAAGCCACATTGTCGAACACGCTTCGGTCCATCAATAGGTGATGGTTTTGGAAAATCATGCCGATATTGCGACGCAAATAAGGCACATGCTTAGGGCTGACTTTGGCGATGTCGTGGCCATTGATGGCGACACGACCGGTCGTCGCCCGCTCGATAACCGTGATTAATTTCAACAGCGTACTTTTACCCGCACCCGAGTGGCCGGTTAAAAATGCCATTTCACCTTGTTGTAGATGAAAATTCACATCTTCCAGCGCCATTTGGCCGCCAGGATAAATCTTACTGACCTGCTGAAAATCAATCATAAATTAGCTATCCGCTTTTTCTTGAGTGAACAAGGCATCGATAAATTCTTTCGAATTGAAGGTTCGCAAATCGTCAATTTGCTCACCCACACCTATGTAACGGATCGGAATATTAAACTTATCAGCAATCGCAAAGACCACGCCGCCCTTAGCCGTTCCATCTAACTTGCTGATGGTAATACCCGTTACACCTACGGCTTCCTGAAATAATTGTGCTTGGCTAATCGCGTTTTGCCCTGTGCTCGCATCTAGTGTCAGCATGACCTCATGTGGCGTATCTGGGTCGAGTTTCTTCATCACTCGCACGACTTTCTTCAATTCTTCCATCAAGTGCGCTTTGTTTTGCAAACGACCCGCTGTGTCGGCGATCAACACATCCACTTTACGGGCTTTAGCCGCTTGCAAAGCATCGAACAGTACAGAGGCACTATCGGCACCTGTATGCTGGGCAATCACTGTAATATCATTACGTTGACCCCAAACCTGTAGCTGCTCAACCGCTGCAGCACGGAAAGTATCACCCGCGGCTAACATCACTGACTTACCTTGGCTCTGATATTGTTTGGCCAATTTACCAATAGTGGTAGTTTTACCCACGCCATTAACGCCAACCATTAAGATCACAAATGGGCCATTTGCATTGTCTGGCACTAACGGAATTGCGACTGGGTCGAGCGTCTTCTGCATTTCTTCCCGTAGCAAGTCATATAAAGCTTCAGCATCTTTCAATTGCTTACGCGACGCTTGCTCGGTCAAATTTTTGATCAAACGCGTGGTTGTTTCGACGCCAACGTCGGCGATTAGTAACTGTTCTTCGAGTTCTTCAAACAGATCATCATCGATTTTCTTGCCGCGGAATAGGCCGATAAAACCACTGCCAATATTCTCGCTGGTACGCATCAAGCCGCGTTTCAGACGAGCAAATAGCCCTTCTTTAACGGGTCTAGCCTGCGGCTCTGGCTGTAATTCAGTCACGGGCCCAGCGGTTTGCGTAGCTTCGGCCTGCTGTTGCGCTAACGCTTCAGCTTGCTCACGTGCTAATGCTTCAGCAGCGAGTTGCTCCGCAGCTAGCGCTTCAGCGGCTTGTTCGGCGGCAACACGAGCACGTTCAGCTTCTAACTGAGCTGCCGCCAGTAGTGCCGCTTCGGCTTGTTGCTCGGCTAAACGTTGAGCTTCGATTTGTGCTTGTTCGTGGTCAATTCGCTCGGCTTCAGCCTTGGCTTGCGCTTGGGCTAATTGCTCTGCAGCGGCTTTTTCAGCGGCTAAGTTATTTGCAGCAAGTTGTTCAGCTTCTAACTGAGCTGCCGCCAGACGCGCTGCTTCGGCTTGTTGCTCGGCTAAACGTTGAGCTTCGATTTGTGCTTGTTCGTGGGCAATACGCTCGGCTTCAACCTTGGCTTGGGCTTGAGCAAGTTGTTCTGCAGCGGCTTGTTCAGCGGCTAAGTTATTTGCAGCAAGTTGTTCAGCTTCTAGCTGCGCTGCCGCCAGTCGTGCCGCTCCGGCCTGTTGTTCTGCTAAACGTTGAGCTTCGATTTGTGCTTGCTCTTGAGCAACGTGCTCGGCTTGCACTTTCGCAAGCTGTTCGGCCTCTAACTGAGCAGCCACCAGACGCGCTGCTTCGGCTTGTTGCTCGGCTAAACGCTGAGCTTCAATTTGCGCTTGCTCTTGGACAATACGCTCGGCTTGCGCCTGCTCGGCAGCTAACTGCTCTGCTGCCAGCTTTTCTGCGGCCGCTTGAGCCTCTGCCTCAGCAGCTAAACGTTGCGCCTCTGCGCGTTCCAGTTCTAAACGCTCTGCTGCTTCAGTGTCTTGTGTTGGAGTAACAACTGGAGTTTCAGCGACGACCTCATCTTGGGACTTATCTTTACGAAACCAGGAGAAAAAACCTTTCTTTGCCATGTGTGATTCCAGCGCTCTACTTCAGTGTTGAATTTTGAATAAGACCCTGATGTTATACCAGATTGCCTCGGCAATTACGCCCAAAAAGTCGGCAATTAGCTAAGCTCACTCAGCCTTCTCACCTTTTAGTGAGACTTTGATATAAAATAGTGGCCTTTATTAAGGTGGCATAGTCTACCACTTTCTTTCTTCAGGCAAAATCACGGGGGCACTTTGGTTAAGAATCGAACGGTCAAAAATAATGTGACCAAAAGTCCAACAGCCAAAAATAAACCCGGAAGCGGTCAAGTGCGGATCATCGCGGGCCAATGGCGTTCGCGTCGTTTACCTATTCAAGATCTCGAAGGTTTACGCCCGACAACAGACAGAGTGCGCGAAACCCTGTTTAACTGGCTTGCCAATGACTTAGTTAATGCGCGAGTACTCGACTGTTTCGGCGGCAGCGGCGCTCTAGCCCTCGAAGCCCTATCTCGCTATGCCAGTTTCGCCAAGATTATCGAGTTGCAACGCGGCGCAGCCATGCAATTAAAAGAAAATCTGCAAACCCTTAAATGCGATAAGGCCGAAGTGCTCAACGCCGATACCTTAGTGGTGTTGCAAAGGGGCTGCGAGCAAGGTTTCGATGTAGTGTTTATCGATCCACCCTTTCGCAAAGGATTGGCAGAAAAGACCATTCAACTGCTCGATACTCAAGCTTGGCTCAATGATGGCGCGCTGATTTATGTCGAGATCGAATCTGAATTAACCCAACTGGCCATTCCATCTAGCTGGCACGCCTTGAAAGAAAAGAATGCGGGGCAAGTGAGTTACCGCTTATATCAATATCAAGCCGACAACACTGCCGAACCTATCGAAGATGAAAGCCATGCCCTTGCTGATTAACCTAGGTAAAGCCATTACCCTCATCGCTTGGTTGATGATGGCCTACAACTTGGTTATGCCATTTGAAGGTAATGTGGCGATTATTTTGAATATCCTGTTTGGCATAACCTGCATGATGCACTGCTTCCAAGTGGCCATTTTCCACATGCTATTTAAGACCTTACTGCCATTAACAAAGCTTGATTATCTGCAAGTATTTATCTTCGGTATTTTTAGCCTGTTAGCTTATCGACAAAAAGTGATGACTCCAGCGAGTTAACCTAACATTTAGGCACCGTCAGGTACTCAGACACGGACAGCAAAAAGCCCTCAACAGAGGGCTTTTTAATGACTAACGATAACGTAAGTTAACCGTTAAACCTTATCCTTTAGGGTAAGGGTGAGCGACGCCTTTGTGACAGTCGATACAGGTTTTTCTGTCTTCTGGGGCTTTCTTGAAGTTATTGCTGTGCATTCTCACTGCCATTTTGCTCATATTTTCTGATTGGTTTTCATAAATACGGTTGTGACAGTTTTGACAGGTTGAAGAATCGATTGCACGAAGGTAATCACGCGCTAACTCAGCTTGTTCTTTACGGTTTTCATCTAACCATGCTTGCGTGTTAAAGCCATCGATAGTTAAGAAACCAATAACGTCCTTAGAAACGATGATCTTTTTCTTCAGGTATTGGAATGGTTCCTGTGCGATGTGACATTGCTGACACTGAACCACGATACCCACACGGTTGTTACCGTGGGCAGACGCCATCACTTCATCTTTCAATGAATGTTGGCTGTGGCAGCTCATACAGAATGCGTCTTGGCTGGTTGCATGTAAGGTTGTTTGGGTTGCGAAGTAGCCCACAACACCGATAACAATACCGACGACCAGTAGCGCCAGGATTGAATATTTTGCGCTAGGTTTAAATAGTGCACGCCAGTTCATCACTCTATCTCCAAAAATTGTCAAAATTAGTTTTTATAAGACTAGTTTATGTTCTTTCATTTATTAGAAATTTGATTTTAAGCCGAAATTTGCCGATTAAATTAACCTTAAAAGCGCAAAATGAGACTTAGCTCTAACTATTAGGACGACATTTGGTAAAAACCGCTAGCTGAGCTGCAATGCACTTTAACTAAAGCTAATGCAATCACCCCATAATCGCAAGTTAGCGATTATCGCGATGAGATTTCCCCTTTGAGAATCAATAACTATCAAATCATTTCTAGAAAATAGAAATGTGATCTAATCGACGTTTTGTTTAATTATTAGAAGTGGTCAGGAAATAAATCATTAGAAATTAGAAATTAAAAATTGAACGCGATATGAAACTTTATCGGGTTAGCTAAGGTCTCTAAGGGTAAGCAATCAATTTTCCGAGTTATCATGGCTAAATTTTGGATCACCATAGCAGTGCTATTTTCGCTAATCGCCCAATCGGCGATGGTGAGTGCTATGCCAACTTCAGCCAATACCAATGGCCACAGCAGTCAAACCATGTTGATGATGGATGCAGAAATGAACTGCACCATGCCAGATTGTTCTGCATCCGATTGCTTGCAACACTGCCAAGATAGTATGACAAGTCATTGTCAAACCCATTGCCTATCATCACTTTACCTTGAGCCTGCAGTGCTAGAACTGGCCTTCGCCAACCCAGCAAGCAAGCGTATTGCCATCCAAGGCTGGGCGATGCAAACTGCCGATCTTGGACTCACTACGCCGCCTCCCACCTCCAATTCACTGTAACGTCTTTCGTTTTTTACAACGTAAAACCGACTAAACACCTTTGATTGCGCCGCTGCATATTCGCACCGCAACGAGGTACAGAGAATTTTTGGAGTTTATTATGAAAACCACTTTATTGAACAAAAGCTTACTAAGCCTTACTTTCGTTATCGGTGCCTTGTTAAGTAGCGCGACTGTCACAGCCGCCAGCTTAAAAAGCACAGATGCGCTCAGTGTTATCAGTATCAATGGTGTGCCAGCGACACCCTTTAAGCCTATCCAACTCTCCGCCGGGAAAGTACTGCTCGAGCTAAAATATCAGGATATTTTTAATTATCGCGCCGATGATAGTGGTAACTGGGTTAAATCAGCGCCGCTTTACTTAGTGCTGGATGTGAAGGCGAGTGATAGCTACCAAATCACCCAGCCCAAAATAATGACTGAAGCTGAAGCGCGCCAATTTATTAAATATCCAACGATTCAACTCAGTATTAATGGTGACAAAGCGGGCGAATATCCACTGCAAAGCCACAGCCAGCTGATGGCGAAAATGTTAGTCAGCAATCCCGCTTTCTAATTTAGAAAAGCAAAATATTTAATTTGAGGCATGTGCTGAAATGTGAGTTAAATCATTACAGCATAATGCCTCTATGCTAGACTCGAGCCGTTCATCATTTGGAATACTTATGCATCACACACTCGGTCGTTACTTTTTAGTCATGTTCACTTTACTCGCACTCGTCGGGCAAAGTGTTGTGTCTAATGGTCACGCCATGGTGCCACACACTATGGATATGAGTGCGATGAATCATGAAGCTTCCCCCCAAATGCACCATGCTGCCATGATGCAGATGAACACAGAGAACCCTTCTGACTCACATTCAATGGCCAACGCGGATTGCTGCAACGATAAAATGCTTCCCGGCGCGAAACAGCATTGCTGTGATGGCACCACATCATGTTCAAATGATTGTGGTCATTGTTTGACGATTTCAGTTGCTGGCACTCTATTCAGCCCACACCTCTGGCCCAGTGTGAGCATGAGCGATACTGCAATGGCCACTCCTATGCCTCATTTCCACTCGATCTCTTTGTCTTCGGCCTTTAAACCACCGATAGCCTAGGCCTACTTTGCGCTTAATGGGCAAATCGCCCTAAAGAAGCCAAGCTAAAACGACAATCCAGTTAGCCCTAAGCTAACACCCAAATTAGCCGTTTATTGTGGTGCCTTATCATTAAATCGTGCACCCGAGTCTAGCAAAACGTTGATAACTGAGCCGAATGCCAAGTTGTGGCATTAATCCGTCTATCGAAGCGAACCGCTTTGATCTGCTGTGCTCACTGACGTTTATGCGCTCATATTCGGCCGTTAATCCGATGGAGTGAATAATATGAAAACCCTAACTAATCTCGCCTTAATTGCATTCTTGCTGACCAGCACTAACGTGTTTGCCACGGCTACGCCGCACGAACATCAACACGACAATGCAAATCCACAGCAACAAGCACAAACCTATGTTTGCCCTATGCACCCCGAAGTGACTGGTAATAAAGGCGATACTTGCCCTAAATGTGGCATGGACTTAGAGCCAAAGGCGACGGAAGTAAAAACGGCTGAAGGTACGATGCACAACGCGCACGAACACCACTAAGCTAGGCTGGAGATGAGGCATATGAACCAATTTAATACAGTAAAAAAGCAGGCCCCTAAGGCCGTACTGATCTTGAGTAGCTTACTCATCAGTACGCCTTGGTTGAGTCATGCCCAGCTGGCGAACACACAAGAGCACACGGCGACCGAAGCGGCAGCAAATTCTGCAACTGCGCCTAAGAATAATCCGTTAAATCAAGTGAAAACCTACACTTGCCCTATGCATCCCGAAGTGCTCAGCCATGAGCCCGGTCGCTGCCCTAAGTGCAATATGTTTTTAGTTGAGAAACTCGATGCCGCGAATCCTGCGGCCGAGCATGCACAGCATCAAGTCGCAGATCACCAAGCCTCTGAGCATGCGCAAACCTCTGCCGCCAAAGCTTCGAGTCAGGTATTCGATACCCCAACACCTAAGGCCGACAGTTTAGTTAAAGCCCAAAATCATGTGACAACAATCAAGTACGTTTGCCCTATGCATGCCCACATTATCAGTGATGTACCCGGCACTTGCCCTATCTGCGGTATGAACTTAGAAAAGGTCGAAACGGGCGGCAATACCCAAGAAATCAACATCAATGTATCCGGCAGCATGCAGCAAGCGTTGGCGTTAAAGGTGGCCAAGGTTGAACGCGACACACTGTGGAAATTTGTCGAAACCGTCGGTCAAATCGACTATGACGAAAGCCAAATCACCCATATCCATGCCCGCGTTACTGGCTGGATTGAAAAACTGATGATCAAATCCGTGGGTGATACCGTAAAGAAAGACCAGCTGATCTACGAGATCTATTCCCCCGATTTAATCAACGCCCAGGATGACTATCTGCTCGCTATGGACACCGCCAAAGCAAACGGCCAAGGCCGCTACAAAGATTTGGTGCGCAATGCGGGCTTACGCTTATCCTTCCTTGGTTTTAACGACAGGCAAATCAAACAATTAGCCGAGTCACATCAAACCCAATATCGGGTACCTTTCTACGCCAAAGAAGACGGCATAGTGAAAGCCCTCGACATTCGCGATGGCATGTATATTCAGCCTTCGACCGAAGTCATGTCTGTGGTGGACCTCTCCAAAGTTTGGGTGATTGCCGACGTCTTTGAGAACGAGCAAAGCTGGATTGCCAAAGGTCAGAAGGCCGAAATTGCCGTTCCCGCCATGAATATCAGCGGCATCGAAGGCACGATCGATTACATCTATCCTGAGCTTGATCCTGTCACTCGCAGCCTGCGAGTACGAGTAGTGCTCAACAATACCGAGATAGATTTAAGACCTAAAACCCTCGCCAAAGTCTCACTATTCGGTGGCCCGAATAAAGATGTGCTAGTGATCCCGCAGGAAGCCTTAATCCAAACGGGCAAAGAAAACCGCGTGATCGTCAAGCAAACCGACGACAGCTTTACCGCCAAGGCCGTAACCGTCGGCATGATGAGCCAAGGTAAGGCCGAGATTATTTCAGGCCTGAATGAAGGTGAACGTGTGGTGATTTCGGGGCAATTCTTACTCGACTCCGAGGCTAGCCTCAAGGGTAGTTTAATGCGTTTAAGCAGCGGTCATCAGCACTAGGAGCGCGTTATGTTGAAATATATTATCGAGGCGTCCATCAGGCAGCGATTTATGGTGTTGATTATCGCCATCATGATCACTGTTTGGGGCGTACAGGAGCTGCGAAAAACGCCGCTCGATGCGCTGCCGGATTTATCCGATGTGCAAGTGATCATTAAAACCCCTTATCCGGGTCAAGCGCCAAAATTGGTTGAAGAACAAGTGACTTATCCCTTGTCGACCGCCATGTTAGCCGTACCTGGTGCTAAAACCGTGCGTGGTTATTCCATGTTCGGCGACTCTTACGTGTATGTGATTTTTGAAGATGGCACCGACATTTACTGGGCTCGCTCACGGGTGCTCGAATACCTGAGTCAGATCAGCAGCCGTTTACCGCAAAATGTGCAACCTTCCCTCGGCCCAGATGCATCTGGTGTTGGTTGGGTGTATGAATATGCGCTAGTCGATCGCTCCGGTAATTTAGATTTATCGCAACTCAAGAGTCTGCAGGATTGGTATCTCAAGCTAGAGCTGCAAAGCGTGGCAGGCGTGTCTGAAGTCGCCACCGTCGGCGGCATGGAGCAAACCTATCAGATAGTGCTTGAGCCCGACAAAATGGCGATCTATAAGCTCGATATCGCCACCATTAAACAAGCCATCGATAAAGCCAACAGCGAAGCCGGCGGCTCAGTGATCGAAATGGCCGAAGCCGAATACATGGTACGCGCCAAAGGCTATCGCCAGACGCTAGAGGATTTTCGTGAAATCCCCCTTGGTATCACCAGTCCTTCTGGCACAGGTTTAACGCTCAAAGATGTTGCTACTGTGCGTAAAGGCCCAGCCTCACGCCGCGGCATAGCCGAACTCGACGGCGAAGGAGAAGTCGTTGGCGGAATTGTGGTGATGCGTTACGGCGAAAACGCCTTAGCGACAATTGATGCGGTGAAAGCAAAACTCGAAGAACTCAAAGCCGGCCTGCCCGATGGGGTTGAGATTATCCCAACCTACGACAGATCTCACTTGATCCTTAAGTCCGTCGACAACTTATTTAGCAAGGTCGTCGAAGAAATGTTGGTGGTCGGCTTAGTCTGTTTGCTGTTTTTGCTGCATGCGCGCTCCACACTCGTGGCCGTGATCACCCTGCCGCTATCTATCCTAATCGCCTTTATTGTGATGAATAAGATGGGTGTTAACGCCAATATCATGAGCCTTGGCGGCATCGCCATTGCTATCGGCGCCGTGGTGGACGGCGCGATTGTGATGATCGAAAACTTGCACAAACATTTAGAGCATTTTAAAGCGGATCATGATCGCGAACCCGATACGAAAGAACATTGGCGCATCGTCACCGAAGCGTCGATTGAAGTCGGCCCTGCGCTATTTTTCTCATTGATTATTATTACCTTAAGCTTTGTACCTGTGTTTGCACTCGAGGCGCAGGAAGGTCGATTATTCGCGCCACTGGCCTACACTAAAACCTTCGCCATGGCAGCGGCGGCCTTTTTATCCATTACCTTAGTGCCGATTTTGATGGGTTACTTTATTCGCGGCAAAATCCCCAGCGAACGCAGCAATCCCATCAGCCGTTTCTTGATCGCGATTTATCAACCTTCACTAAAACTGGTGCTGAAATTCCCTAAAGTCACCCTGATGTTAGCGTTAATCGCGCTGGCCAGCGCTTGGTATCCTATGACCCGCATGGGCAGCGAGTTTATGCCCGCACTCGAAGAAGGCGATTTACTCTACATGCCAACGGCATTGCCCGGCATCAGTGCCAGTAAGGCCGCCGAAGTGTTACAGCAAACCGACCGTTTAATTAAAACCGTGCCCGAAGTAGCCCGCGTGTTTGGCAAGGTAGGCCGCGCCGAAACCGCGACCGATCCGGCGCCGCTGACCATGCTTGAAACCACTATCATGCTTAAACCCCATGACGAATGGCGTGAAGGCATGACCTTAGATGGCATCATTGCCCAGCTGCAGCAAACCGTAAAAGTACCGGGACTCACCAATGCATGGGTGCAACCCATCAAGACCCGTATTGACATGCTCTCGACAGGGATCAAAACCCCTGTCGGCATTAAGATCACTGGGGCCGATGTCAACGAACTGCAAAGTATTGGCACTAAGATTGAAGCTATCTTAAGCAAAGTGCCACACACCAAATCGGCCTACGCCGAACGCAGTGGCGGCGGCCGTTATATCGATATCAGTCCGAAACTGGATGTGGCCGCACGTTACGGTATGACGCTGCAGGATATTCAAGATGTGGTGCGTTACGCCATCGGCGGTATGGATATTGGCGAATCAGTACAAGGCGCCGAACGTTATCCTATCAACCTGCGTTATCCCCGTGAGCTGCGCGACAATATTGAGAAGCTGCGCGAGCTACCTGTAATCACTAAGTCGGGGCATTATCTGCCGCTACGCAACTTGGCCGACATCGAAATTAACGATGGCGCGCCTATGTTAAAGAGTGAGAATGGCCGCTTAATCTCTTGGGTGTTTATCGATATCGAAGGCACATCTATCGGTGAGTATATCGCCAGCGCGAAAACGGCCTTAGACGCCGAACTCATCGTCCCGCCCCGCTACAGCTATAGCTTTGCAGGCCAGTACGAATATATGCAAAGGGTCGATGCTAAGCTTAAACAAGTGATCCCTATGGCATTAGCCGTCATCTTCATCCTGCTGATGATGACCTTCGGCTCCACCATTCAGGCCAGCATTATTATGCTCAGCCTCCCCTTCGCACTGGTCGGCAGCACTTGGTTGTTGTATCTGCTGGATTACAACATCTCAGTGGCCGTTGCTGTCGGTATGATTGCTTTAGCGGGTGTCGCAGCCGAGTTTGGGGTGGTGATGTTGGTGTATCTCAATAACGCCATCAAACACAGGCAAGAAAAAGATAATTACCACAGTGTCAATGACCTGAAAGAAGCCTTGATTGAAGGCGCTGTCATGCGGATCCGTCCCAAAGCGATGACAGTAGCGACCATCTTCTTCGGCCTACTGCCCATAATGTGGGGCGCGGGTTCGGGTAACGATGTGATGCAAAAAATCGCCGCACCTATGGTCGGCGGCATGGTCACAGCGCCCATACTGTCGCTGTTTGTCCTGCCCGCACTCTATCTACTGATTTACTCGCGTAAATTAAACAAAGACGCTGCGCACGTAAGTTAGCAGCAAGAGAGCACCCATAAAAATCCCCTCAAGCTATTAGGGTTTGAGGGGATTTTTCATTCAATCAGATTAAAAATCTAATTTAGCAACCGTGCCACACAACACTCTGAGTAAAATAAGCCTCTTAGTTTATAACGCTTATGTGTACCATTAACTTAGCGCACCACAGGATTGACCCGACTTACTGCAGCAGAAAGGATTCCATCACATGACCAAGCCATTGTGTTTAACCATCCGCCGGATATGGCCGCAAGCACTTTCCCTTAAAAGCCTATCGCGTACGTTACTTGCGGCGTTCGGTTTATGCGCTGCGCTAATTATTACAGCACCCGCCGTTGCCGCGCCCGCAACCGGTGAGTTCGTTGCCGATAAACGTTGTGAGCTATTTCAATCGAAAAATAAGCAGACGAATCCAGATCAATGGCAGAGCAATATTGGTGAGCGCTATCCGGTACTCGAAATCCTCGGCAACAGCGCCAAACCTGATTGGCTGCGAGTGCGCACCAACGCAGTAAAGTCTCCCATGCGGTGGATCAGTGGCGCTTGTGGTCAGTATCTTTCCAATGTTGCAGGCAGTAATGTATCGACACCTGCAACAGCGGTAGAACCCGCGCAAACCACTACAGCATCGGATATCAAAGCCAAAAGCCGAGACGGCCTTAAAGAGCATGGCACACCAGAAAAACGTCAAGGGGATCAATGCCGAATCGGCGGTGAATTTGACGCCAACGTGCTGGCATTAAGCTGGCAAAGCACCTTCTGCGAACTCTATGGCCGCCGCAAAGCCGAATGCCGCGCCCTAAGCCAAACGCCAGAATCGAGCCAATGTCAACACTTCAGCCTGCACGGACTGTGGCCGAACAAACAACAATGCGGCACACGTTATGGCTATTGCAGCACAGTCAAACTGCAACCAAATGATTTCTGTACTTATCCTGAGCTTGAACTTAACCCATCGGTGCGCAAAAATTTAGAAGAAATCATGCCAAGCGCCCAATATGGCACCTGTTTAGAACGCCACGAATGGTGGAAACACGGCACTTGCCGTAGCCAAGACCCTAACGAGTACTTTTTATTGGCAACCCAACTGACCCAAGCGGTCAATGCATCGGCATGGGTACAAAAATTTATTCATGACAACATAGGTAAGAGTGTCAGTAAAAGTGAGTTAAACCAAAGTTTTGATGGCAGCTTCGGTCAAGGCGCTCACACTAAAATGAGTCTTGAATGTGGCAAGGGATTACTGAGTGAAATCCGCATTAACTTGCCCGAAGTCATTAAAACCTCTGACTCCTTACCTAGCCTACTCGCCAAAGCCAATAAGGCCTCAAAAGGCTCCTGCCCTGAAACAATCATGATTGATAACGCTAATTAAACAAATAGTTAGACAAATAAAAACGGCGATTTAGCGTCGCCGTTTTTAACCTTAATGACAGTCCTTAATATGCCAGTCACATCTGATTAAGCTTAATCACCGCAAAGGTGGCGCCTTGGGCGTCGGCTATCACAGAGAATCTACCCACATCGGGGATATCACTGGGCGGAATGCACACTTGCGCGCCTAACGCTTGGGCTTTTTCTGCAAATGCATCGCAATCGGCTACTGCAAAATAAAGCAGCCAATGGGGAGATATATCGCCCCATTCGGGCATGATGGTCATCATGCCGCCGATGGATTGACCATCAACTTGCCACTCAGAGTATTCGATGTCCGGCATGTCGCTGGGCGAGTTAGTCCAAGGGAATATTGTGCAGTAAAAGGCTTCTTCAGCGTGAGGTTCTTTACATGCCAGCTCAACCCAGCAAAGGGTATTGAGTTCGCCCTGACGGCGAGCACCGATATGATTCTTCGCTTGCCACAGCGCAAAACGTGCGCCTTGTGGATCGCTCACCTGCGCCATCACGCCCGCGTCAGCAACAATATGCGGCCCCATGTGCACTTGGCCACCCGCATCTTGAATCGCTGCAATGCTGGCATCCATATCATCAACGGCAAAGTAGACTCGCCAATGGCTAGGGATCTGCGACTCTGACTCGGGGATTTGGTACATGGCACCTAAATCATCCCCCGCTAAATTGAATAGCGAAAAATGACCTTCGGGGATCGGCATGTCAACTGAGTCCCAACCAAATAACGCTTGGTAGAATGCCTTAGCAGCTTGCCAATCGTGGCTTGCGAGTTCAACCCAACATGCATGTCCTTGTGCGTACTGAGTAATTTTCATCATTGGCTCCTTCGTTTTTACAATCATTCGAGTTAAGCCTGAGTTTGTATTTCTGTCCAGTATTCAGGTTAAAAAGATCTGTAAGACAAAACTCAATCGCTAAATACAAAAAAGCCCTCACGCAGAGGGCTTAAATCATCGAAACAAATTAGGAATATTGCGGCAGTAAATTTGCCATCGCGAGCAGATGACAAGCCCCCGTGACTATGCCAAATAACACCACAAGAATGATCAGCGGCGTACCGCCTATCACTCTAAAACCTGTGCTCTCGGGGAATAGCTGCCGCGATTTATAGGCCATCAGCGCCGGGACGATTACCGCCCACACAGTCGCCGCTAATGCCGCAAAGCCAATCGCCACCAAGAAGCCGTCGGGGAACAGTAATCCTAAAATCGTCGGCGGCACAAAGGTCACTAACGCGGTTTTCATCCGGCCAGAGCGCGAATCATCAAAACCAAACAAGTCGGCGAGATAATCAAACAGACCTAAGGTCACCCCTAAGAAAGATGAAGCCACGGCCAAGTTAGCAAACAGGGTCAACATACTGTTCAACCAGCTACTCGCCATCACCTCGGACAAAGCGCCCACCAAGACGCCCATATTGCCGCCTTGGGCAATAATATCGATAAACTGGCTGCGGGGAATATTGCCCATAGTCGCCACTAACCAACAGGCATAAATCACCAGCGCGATAAAGGTGCCGACGAAAATCGCCTTGATAATGGTGGAAGAATCTTTGCCGTAATACTTCACTAAGCTGGGGACGTTACCATGGTAACCAAAGCTGGCAAGACCAAAGGGTAGCGCCGCCCACAGATAAGGTGAAAAGCTACTATTACCATCGGGTTCGAGCAACTTAGTCACATCGATTTCGATCAGTAAATTGCCAATAGCGAGGAAGAAGGTAATGATCATACCGCCGAGCATAATCGTGGTAATGCGATCCACGGCCTTAGTGCTGATCAATACGATACTAGCCAACACTATGGCAAACACTAGCCCAGCAACACTTTGCGGTAACTCAACTCCCATGCCCTGCAAGCTGTGATTCACAATCGAACCACCGCCGCTGATATAGGCATAGGTCAAAATATACAGCACGAACGCGATAGAAACGCCGTTCACTATCCGCCAAAACTGCCCTAAGGTTTGCTTGCTTAAAGTATCGAAGCTGGCACCGGGTTCGAAATGCAAATTGGTTTCGAGCAACAATAAGCCCGACATCAACATACAAAACCAAATGCCTAATAACATTAAAATCGAATAACCAAACCACATACCTGCACCGACCACGGGCAGAGAAAACATCCCAGCACCTACGGTCGTGCCAGCAATAATCATGGCGCCGCCGAGCAAGGACTTACCTGCGGGCTTATGCTTAGCCGCATTCATATGATTTGCCATTAAACTGTATGCTCCGCGGTGACACTCGCCACTATCGTTTGTTTCACTGACGGACGTAATAAGCTATTGGCTTGATCTCGTATGCGATTGATATTGGACTTATCTTGGTTATCCGCTAGATATCCCAATTCTTTGAGCTTAACGCTCAAGGTGCCGTAAAGTTTCTTATCGTAGAACTCAGGCGCGGTAATGCCATGCAAAGCGCCTAAACGCTGGGCGAGTAGATGACTCTCAGACTCAAGTTCTGAGCGCTCCATCTTAGGTCTGTTTGCTAACAGATTGAAAATAATGGCATAGCGTTGCAGAGTTTCGCTCACTGAACTGGCTAACAATAATAGTTGGCTAGTGTGTTCAGGCACGACAGTTAAGGTATCAGTTTCGACTACTAACCCTTGTTCAATGAAGAAATCCAGCACTTGATTGACATAGGCAGGTACATCCTTAATGCCCATGAAGAGTTCGGCTTTCAGCAGTGGATAAAAATCGGCAACGATTGACACCACTTGCTGACGCGGGATCTGCTCATTATGCGTTAAACAACTCGCAATTAATGACGGTACAATAAATAAGTGGATGATATTGTTACGATAGTAAGTCATGGACACAGCCTGACTCGCCTCGATAGACACGATTTCACCTAAAGGATCGGCACAAACAACAAACTTATTCAGCTCTAAACCTTGCTGCACTAAATGCTTACCATCACCTTCGGCAACCGAAGTATAAGTAGTGTAAGGCACTTTTTTGAGTAGGGTCAGATACAGATCAAGCTGACGTTCCAGCAGACTGCGCTCTAAGGCATTTTGATCTGTCGCCAGCAACACTAAGCTCGTCAAGGTCACTGAACTCGCTGCCGCCGCATCGTTGATATTTGTCATCACTCGATTCGCTAGCACGTTTACCGCTGGCGTTAACCAACTCGGTTTTTGCTCAGGATCATCGGCTACCTCATTACGCCAGTTTGGCGCACGCTCATTTAAGAAGTTTTGCAGGGTAATGGGCTCGCCAAAGTTCACATAACCTTGGCCGAAATTACCCAGTTTGCGGATCGCGCCAAACACTTGCCACACAGATTCTTTTTTCTTTTTCTTACCGCTTAATTCTTTATGGTAAGTCGCTACCTCCATCACATGGTCGTAGCCTAAATATACAGGCACTAGCGTGACTGGACGCTCGATACCGCGCAGCACGCTGTTCATCGTCATAGCGATCATGCCAGTTTTGGGCGCCAATAGACGCCCCGTACGTGAGCGGCCGCCTTCGGAGAAATATTCCACCGAATAACCTTTAGCAAACAGTTGATCTAAATACTCACGGAATACTGCGGTATACAGCTTGTTGCCATTAAAACTACGGCGGATAAAGAAGGCACCACCGCGACGGAACATAGGTCCAGCGGGCCAGAAGTTGAGGTTAATACCTGCGGCAATGTGCGGCGGAACCATACCTTGATAGTACAAAATATACGATAACAGCAGGTAATCCATGTGGCTGCGATGGCAAGGCACATAAACAATCTCGTGGCCATCGTGGTGCAGCTGGCGAACTTGCTCGGCGCCTTTAATGTTGATCCCGCTGTAAAGCTTGTTCCACAGCCAAGTTAAGAAACGCTCGGCAATACGCACTAAACTATCTGAGTAATCGGCAGCGATTTCATCGAGATACTCAATGGCTGTCTCGCGCGCTTGGGTCTCTGAAATCTTCTTACTGACTGCTTCTTCTTGAATCGCTTTACGCAACGATTCAGATTTGAGCAACGAATGAAACAGTGCTTGGCGATTTGGCAGCACAGGCCCTGTCATCACCTTGCGTTGACGGCGGAAATGCACCCGCGCGACCCGCGCTAATTTATGGGCAATCCCCATGTCAGTGCCGTGTTCGTCGGCCATGTATCGCAGGGATACAGCATTTGAAAACTGTACGAAGTTATGTCGACCTAAGAATAGAATCATCAAGCATTTGCGCAGCCAAGTCGGGTTTTCCCGCTCAAACACAGCCGCCTTCATAGTGTCGTCTTCTTTCCCTGGCGTGCGGCCCCAATATAGGCTTACGGGCACCAGTTGAATGTCTAATTCAGGGCGTTCCTTATGCACGGCCAATAAACGCATAAAGCATTCGAGGAAAGGCTCGTTACCCGCACGCTCACCAAACAGCGGCTTACGCCCTTGAAGGCAGACAACCCGAGGCGCAATTACACCATTTGCCACTAAAGGCTCATAGGGGCTCGGCAGTCCTAACTTAGCCGTAATTTCGCTCAGGGCAGCGATGTCACTCAGCGATTCCGTTTTCATCACATAAGCAAGGGGTCTGGAGGCATCCAGATTCAGATCGGCAAAGGGATCCTGAGGCACAACAATAGTGTGCACTAAGTGTTTTTGGATCCAGCGTAATGATTTCAACCAAAGAGAGTCGTGTTTAGGCATTATTCTTATGCAATTAAGTACGTTTACTAGCCCGGTAGAATACCAGACTATGGGTAATATTCGCTAATTCTCTCCAACATAGCTAAAAAGTGGTTAATACTTGCGCTGCAAATAATACTGTATATACTAACAGTAACTGTATAGAAAAACAGGAAACACCATGAGACCTTTGACGCCACGCCAAGCTGAAATTTTAGAGCTAATTAAACGAAATATTGCCGATACTGGCATGCCACCCACACGGGCAGAAATCGCGACCCGTTTAGGTTTTAAGAGCGCCAATGCGGCTGAAGAGCATCTTAAAGCGTTGGCGAAAAAGGGCTGCATTGAGATCATGCCAGGCACATCTCGGGGCATTCGTCTGACTGCGGAAGTCGAAGAAGTAACTGAAACAGGTTTACCGCTTATCGGTCAAGTAGCCGCTGGCGAACCTATTCTCGCCCAAGAACATGTTGAACAGTACTACCAAGTCGACCCAAGCATGTTCCATCCCGCCGCCGATTTTTTACTGCGGGTTAAAGGCGACAGCATGAAGAATATCGGCATTCTCGAAGGAGATTTGCTGGCAGTTCATAAAGTACAACAAGCCAGAAATGGTCAAGTGGTTGTCGCTAGAGTCGACGACGATGTCACTGTTAAACGTTTCGAAAAAAAAGGTAATGTGGTCTATCTACACGCCGAAAATGAAGACTATTCCCCGATTAAAGTGGATTTAGGCTATCAAAGTTTAACAATTGAAGGACTCGCCGTCGGTGTGATCCGTAATGGAGATTGGCTATGAACAAACTACTTGGCAATGCACCCCGCCACCCTGGCTTGTGGCTCGATGAAGTACGTGATGCCGACTATGACTGGCACCATGCACCTATCGCCTGCATGCCAACTAAGACTCAAGGTCGCCAAGAATTAATCCATCTGAGCGCGCAACTCGCCCAGTTAAGCCAACAGGGCCGTTGGTTAGTGCTCATCAACCCACCGAGTATTGGCTACAAACAAATGCTCGCCAACGCTGGCGTGCGTATGGATAGAGTCTTGCTGGTGCACGCGAAAGATGAAGTCGAAACCCTGTGGGCGATGGAAAAAGCCTTAACAAGTGGTACGTCCAGTGCAGTTATTACTTGGACCAAATCACTGGATGCACGCGATAATCGTCGCCTGCAAATCGTGGCTAAAAGTGCCCGCGCCATGGGCATAGTGCTTGAATACGTAAACAGTCACTTACATGGCGACGTACGCATTGAGCAAGGCAATCTCTTCGGCCAACAATCTTTTTTTAGCGCTGTACATTAAATATTCATTTATTTTTTTACCTTGAAAGCCGCCTCGCCTATGAATGTGAGGCTTTTTTTTGGCAATTTTTCAGACAATTAGATAAATAAGTGATCTTGATCAATATTTAAACAGCAAGTATGGTTGATTTAGTCGGCGATGATATATCGCCGCCCGTGGCAAATAAATCGAGCCGTAATCGAGTTCAAAATGCCACTAAAAATAGAGAACAGATTTATTTCAGTCGTATGTGCCAGCGTGGCTAATACCAGCAGTAACAATACTTAATTAAAAGTAACAGCCGCCAACGCACGTTGAAGTCAAAAACGCTTTTTTGGGAACTGAAGAGTTTGCATAGAGTTGAGACTTACTGTGTTGCTCTTCTTTGTAGTTGCTATTCGCAATTGGCAGAGGAGAAGTCTTGTGAAGCAATTGTTGTATTGTTTACTCGTGGTGTTATTCGCACCACCGTTGGCCGCCGCGGACATGCGGTTCAACATGACCCCTGGCGTAACCGAGATCAGTGGCAAGGTTTATCACTTGCACATGACCATCTTGTATATCTGCTGCGCCATTGGCCTTGTGGTCTTTGGCGTGATGATTTACGCCATGATCAACCACAGAAAATCCAAAGGCGCTGTCGCGTCCCACTTTCACGAAAGCACTAAAGTTGAAATCGCTTGGACGATTCTGCCATTTATCATTTTGATCTTAATGGCGATACCAGCGACAAAAACCTTAATTGCGATGGAAGATCCCAGCGACGCCGATCTGACCGTTAAAGTCACGGGTTCCCAATGGAAATGGCATTACAGCTATTTCGATCAAGACATTGATTTTTACAGCATACTCGCAACCCCTAGAGCACAAATCGACGGTACCGAAACCAAGGGTGAACACTACCTATTGGAGGTCGATAAGCCGCTCGTTCTGCCGATAAATCGCAAAATCCGCTTTTTGATGACCTCTGAAGATGTCATCCATTCATGGTGGGTACCTGCTTTTGCCGTGAAGAAAGATGCCAACCCAGGATTTATCAATGAGGCTTGGACTCGCATCGACAAACCCGGTATTTACCGTGGTCAATGCGCCGAACTTTGCGGTAAAGACCATGGTTTTATGCCGATCGTAGTGCAAGCCTTACCCGAAGCCGAGTTTGAAGCTTGGGTGACGGAGCAGAAACAAGCCGCAGGCGCGGCGGCAGAAGCCGCTCAAGCCGCTTTATCACAGACCCTTAGCAAAGAGGATCTGATGACCCAAGGTGAGCAAGTTTACCTCGGGCACTGCGCAGCCTGCCACCAGCCCAATGGCGAGGGGTTACAAGGCGTATTCCCACACCTCAAAGGCAGTCCGATAGCAACGGGACCACTCAGCGGCCACCTTGAAATTGTGCTCAACGGTAAAACAGGTACGGCTATGCAAGCCTTTAGTAAGCAATTGACTGCACAAGAAATTGCCGCTGTGATTACCTATGAGCGTAATGCTTGGGGCAACAATACTGGCGATGCTGTGCAGGCTAAAGATGTCAATGAGCACATGAACGGCAGTGCAGGCACACAAGCACCTGCTACCGCACCAGCCAATACGACCCCAACTCCCGCACCTACAACTGAGCCCGCAGCAGTTGTCGACTCCGCAACCATAGTCGATCCGGCGAGTCTCCCCACTCTCACCCATGAGGCACTGATGGCCGAAGGTGAAACTGTCTACACCACCACTTGTGCGGCCTGCCATCAGTTAACGGGAGCTGGCATACCACCTGCCTTCCCCGCCCTCGCTGGCAGTGCTATCGCCACTGGGCCCGTCGCCAATCATCTCGATATTGTGATGCACGGCAAAACAGGCACGGCTATGCAAGCATTTGGCAAACAACTCAGCCCACAGCAACTCGCAGCAGTCATTACCTATGAGCGCAATGCTTGGGGCAACAATACCGGCGATACAGTGCAACCTGCTGATATCGCAAGCCATGGACAGTAGGGGATTATGATGAGCACAACGACTCAAGATCAAACCGCAGCCCATGATGACCATCATCATGGTGCGCCAAAGGGCATCATGCGCTGGGTGCTAACCACCAACCATAAAGACATTGGTACTTTGTATTTATGGTTCAGCTTCATTATGTTTTTAACCGGTGGCGCTATGGCCATGGTGATCCGCGCTGAACTCTTTCAGCCCGGATTACAATTGGTCGAGCCCAACTTCTTTAACCAAATGACCACAGTCCATGGGCTGATCATGGTATTCGGCGCGGTAATGCCCGCCTTTACTGGGCTAGCAAACTGGCTGATCCCTATGATGATTGGTGCGCCCGATATGGCGCTGCCACGGATGAATAATTGGAGTTTTTGGATCTTACCCTTCGCCTTTACCATCCTACTCAGCTCGCTGTTTATGGAAGGCGGCGGACCTAACTTTGGTTGGACCTTCTACGCGCCACTGTCTACCACTTATAGTCCTGACAGCACGGCACTCTTCGTGTTCTCTATTCATATCATGGGGATAAGTTCGATCATGGGCGCAATCAACGTGATTGTAACCATAGTGAATCTACGTGCGCCCGGCATGACATGGATGAAGTTGCCGCTGTTTGTGTGGACTTGGCTTATCACAGCATTCCTGCTGATCGCTGTGATGCCCGTGCTTGCGGGCGCTGTGACTATGGTACTGACCGATAAGTTTTTCGGCACTAGCTTCTTCGAAGCGGCAGGCGGCGGCGATCCTGTGATGTTCCAGCATATTTTCTGGTTCTTCGGCCACCCTGAAGTCTACATCATGATTTTGCCGTCCTTTGGCATCATCTCCGCCATAGTACCCGCTTTCAGCCGTAAACCATTATTCGGCTATGCATCAATGGTTTATGCCACTGCCAGTATTGCAATTCTGTCGTTCCTCGTATGGGCGCACCATATGTTCACTACAGGCATGCCAGTGTTTGCCGAGCTGTTCTTCATGTATTGCACTATGTTGATTGCGGTGCCAACGGGGGTGAAAGTGTTTAACTGGGTCGCGACTATGTGGCGCGGTTCACTCAGCTTCGAAACCCCTATGTTGTTCGCCGTGGCCTTTATCATACTCTTCACCATTGGCGGGTTTTCGGGGTTAATGCTTGCCATTACGCCAGCCGACTTCCAATACCACGACACCTATTTTGTGGTGGCGCATTTCCATTATGTGCTCGTGACTGGGGCGATTTTCTCCATCATGGCGGCGGCCTATTACTGGCTACCTAAGTGGACGGGGCACATGTACAACGAGCGACTGGGACAATGGCATTTCTGGTGTTCGGTGATTTCGGTCAACGTACTGTTTTTCCCGATGCATTTCCTTGGGCTCGCAGGTATGCCAAGGCGTATCCCCGATTACTCGATTCAATTTGCCGATGTTAATCAAATCGTTTCGATTGGTGGCTTCGCCTTCGGCTTATCGCAATTGATTTTCTTAGTGTTAGTGATCAAGTGCATCCGTGGCGGCGAAAAAGCCCCCGCTAAACCTTGGGAAGGTTCCGAGGGTTTAGAGTGGACATTGCCAAGCCCAGCGCCTTATCACTCCTTCACGACACCACCTGAGGTGAAATGAAATGACGAACCATCACCAGCCAGAAAAACCTAAGTCAAATCGAAAGCTTATCAGCATGCTCGTCATGGGCTGTATTGGTATGTTTGGTTTTGGGTTCGCGCTGGTGCCGCTATACGATGTGCTGTGTGAGAAGCTGGGGATTAACGGTAAAACCTCCAATACTGCCAGTAGTTATCAAGCGATAACCATAGATACTAGTCGTGTTGTCACAGTGGAATTTATCTCCCAAGTGCAAACGGGTATGCCGTGGAAATTTGAGCCGCAAACCAAGCGGCTCGAAGTTCACCCCGGCGAACTGACACACACAGCATTTTTAGCACGCAATGTGTCAGACAGAGCCACAGTTGGTCAGGCGATACCTTCAATATCACCCGGCCAAGGTGCGGCATATTTTAATAAAACAGAATGTTTTTGCTTTAATCAACAGCACTTAGCGGCTTCGACCAGCGCTGAGTTGCCGCTCATTTTCTTTGTGGATCCTCAGTTACCTGAATCCATCCACACTCTGACCCTCTCTTACACCCTCTACGACATTACCGACAAGCAGTTAGCGTCTGCCATAGAGCAAGGAGCTGCAAAATGACCACAAAACATGAAAATTACTATGTTCCCGCCCAAAGTGCTTGGCCCATCATTGGCGCTATAGGATTGTTTCTAATCGCCTTGGGTGCAGGGCACTTTGTCCATCAACTAAAATCTGGCGCATCGGGTGGCGGTTATATCCTGCTAGCGGGTATCGCCGTGATCCTCTTTATGCTGGTTGGCTGGTTTAGAACCGTGATCAACGAATCTATGACTGGGCTTTATTCGCACCAAATGGATAGATCCTTTCGCCAAGGCATGAGCTGGTTTATTTTTTCGGAAGTGATGTTCTTCGGCGCATTTTTTGGTGCGTTATTTTATGCCCGTATGGTCGCAGTGCCTTGGCTCGGTGGCGCCTCCAATAATGCCATGACCCACGAAGTACTCTGGCCACAATTCGAAGCCGTTTGGCCGTTGCTCACTACGCCAGATGGCACCAAAACCGAAGCGATGCCGTGGAATGGCCTGCCGTTAATCAACACTATCGTGCTGCTGACCTCCTCAGTCACCTTACATTTTGCCCATGTCAGCCTAGAGAAAGGCAAGCGCTCGGCCATCACACTGTGGCTCGGGATCACCATACTTTTAGGTATGGGTTTCCTTGCCTTGCAGGCCGAAGAATATATGCATGCCTACCATGAAATGGGGCTCACCCTGACCTCAGGGGTTTATGGCAACACCTTCTTCCTCCTAACTGGCTTTCACGGCATGCATGTCTCGCTCGGCACTCTGTTTTTATTAGTGTTGTTTTTCAGAGTGTTGAAGGGTCACTTTAGCGCAGATAAGCATTTTGCTTTCCAAGCGGGGAGTTGGTATTGGCACTTTGTCGATGTGGTCTGGCTGTGTTTGTTTATTTTCGTCTACGTACTTTAAGGCTTTAGTAAGGCGTGGGATTGGGGCTGATTAACCCAGTCCCTAAGGCCACCAGCAGCAACAGAATAACGAGTACCGAGAAAATCACGCGGCGACCAAGATAACGGCTCATAGGCACTTTTTCGTCACCTTTAACCATAATAAACAAGGCCCTACCTAGATTAAAAATGATGAACAGCAACAGCAGAACTAAGACCAATTTAAAAATGAATAGGGTATTCATGCAATATCCTTATGTTCTGCTGAATAAATTAACGGTTTTTTTACTGATCTTGACTGTGGCTGTATTCGTGATGTTGGTCAAGTTGGGTCTATGGCAATTAGCCCGCGGCGAAGAAAAAACCATGCTGTTAGCCCAAATGGAGGCAAGACAATCCTTGCTGCCATTAAGTTTTGAGCAGCTCCAACTCAAAATCGATAAGGAAGGCGTGACAGGTTATCGACTGCAAGTGCACGCCATACCCGCGAGCTCGCAAATATGGCTGCTGGATAATCAAATCTATCAGGGCCAAGTGGGCTATTTAGCCTTTCAGCCCCTGCAAGTGACTGCGGGTCAACCTTGGTTACTGGTCGAATTAGGTTTTGTCGCGGCCAGTTCCCACCGTGATGAGTTGCCCCACATCAGCCCACTTAGCGGTGAATTGAATATCGAAGGTCGGCTTTACCAAAAGCAAATCAATCCTTTGAGCCAGGCTTTAATGGCAGAAACGGGGACAAGTGTTCGCTTTCAGAATTTGAATATACCGGAAATGGCGCAGCTGTTAGGCCACCCTTTACTAGATGCAGTGCTGCAACCGGATGAGCTACCCGCCCTCGCCTTGCCGCATCCTTGGCAACCCTTCCCACTGTCGGCGCAAAAACATTGGGGTTATGCGCTGCAGTGGTTTTCGATGGCAGCCGTGTTTGCTGGGCTCATGCTGTGGCAAGGGATTAAGTATGTAAAACGCCATAGTGCCGAAACAATCGCACACTCAAGGAGCGAATAGGGAAATTCGTACCATACTTAGCAAGACACAAATAAAAACTAAATAAATATAAAACAATAAATTAGGGATAATTTGAATGAGAGGAGCAAGCATGAACTCCCAGAATAAATCGAAACACAAAGCATTGGGCTTGTTGTTGCTGGCGTTTATCGCGCCCGTGGTGATAGCCAAGCTAGTGCTGAGCCTGAATTTATACCACGGCGGCGCCACTAATCATGGCGAGCTGATCAATCCTGAGACCAGTTATGCCAGCCTTGGGGTTGAAAATCCCAATCCTAAAGAATGGCAACTGCTATATTTACTGCCCGCCCAATGCGACGATGCTTGCCGCGAACGCCTGTATATTTTACGCCAAAGCCACACTGCTTTAGGGCCAGATCAGGCACGAGTCGAACCGCTGATCCTCACCCATCCCGACAGCGATCTTAATGCTTTAAGCGCCTTTAACTTTAACACACGTCCCGCCAATGCTGGCTTAAGCCACTGGCTAGATGAACAGCAGTTGATCATAGTCGATCCCTTAGGCAGCTTAGTGCTGCGCTATCCCCAAGTGCAAGGTAGAGAAGCGCATTTAGCTCAAGGCAAAGCCTTGGTAGCGGATCTGCGTAAGTTGTTAAAACTGTCGAGGGTAGATTGATGCAGCTAACTTGGGTCCTACGCTTAACCTTAGTCTTTACCTTGTTGGTGATCTTAATGGGCGCTTACACTCGCCTATCGGACGCGGGGCTAGGCTGCCCAGATTGGCCAGGTTGCTACGGCCATATCAAGGTGCCCATCCAAGACCATGAAATCGCCCATGCACAAACCATCTTCCCCGATCATGATATCCACCCAGAAAAAGCTTGGCTGGAGATGATCCACAGATATATCGCCGGCGGACTTGGCTTACTGGTGTTATTCATCTTAGTGCTGTGTTTGAAAACGCCGGAAGCGCCGAAAAAATTGCCGCTCATCATAATGCTATTGATCCTCTTTCAAGCGGCACTCGGCATGTGGACAGTGACGATGAAACTCATGCCCATAGTGGTGATGTCGCATCTTATTGGTGGCTTCAGCCTGATTTCACTGCTGTTACTCCTCTATCTGCGAACCCGACCACGGCGGATCTTTAATAGCGAAACCCATGCCCGCAATCTGGCACCGCTGGCACTGGTGAGCCTATTCGTTCTTGTAGGACAGATTATGTTGGGCGCTTGGACATCATCTAATTATGCGGCGCTCGCCTGCACCGCTTTACCCATTTGCGAAGGCAACTGGGTGGATAATTTGGCAATAGCGGAAGCTTTTTCGCCGTTTCAAGGCCAACACCACAGTTTCGAATTTGGAGTGCTCGATTACCCAGCCCGTATGACTATCCATATCGCCCACCGAATTGGCGCTATCGTTACCGCGAGTTTATTACTCGTGCTCGCCTATCGATTATTTGTTGGCGCTGCTGGGATGAGGGCCTTAAGCCTCTTATTGGTAGGGTTAGTGATCCTGCAAGTGAGCTTAGGTATTTCTAACGTAGTGATGCATTTACCACTCGGCATTGCCGTGTCCCACAACGGCGGGGCGGCATTACTGCTGCTGACCTTAGTCGCAATCAACTATTTTTTATGGCGCAAAGCATAAGCGAGGGATCCAAGATGGCAAAACCACTCTCAATCACCAGTAGCCTACCCACTATCAGCGTGACATGGCGCGCCTATTTTGAAATGACTAAACCTAAAGTGGTCGCACTGATGCTGCTCACTGTCTTAGTCGGCATGTGTTTGGCCGTGCCCCATGCGGTGCCCGTTCAACCTTTACTCGCTGGTATGCTTGGCATTGCCATGATGGCAGGCTCGGCGGCGGCGTTAAATCATCTGATCGATCGCCGTATCGATGGCTTAATGGCGCGCACCTACAATCGCCCGTTGCCTAAGGGACGTATTTCGGCAACCCGCGCGTTAATTTTCGCCGCTAGCTTAGGTAGCCTTGGCTTTATCGTCTTATATTCCTTAGTGAATCCACTCACGGCTTGGCTGACCTTTGCCAGCTTGATTGGTTATGCCTTGGTTTATACGGCCTATTTGAAACGCGCGACATCACAAAATATTGTGATCGGCGGCCTTGCGGGAGCCATGCCACCCTTGCTGGGATGGACAGCAGTGACGAACGAATTTCATGGTCATGCGCTGCTGTTAGTGATCATCATTTTTACGTGGACGCCGCCACATTTTTGGGCCCTGGCCATTCACAGACGCGCCGAATATGCCAAAGTGGATATTCCCATGCTGCCCGTTACCCACGGTGTCGAGTTTACTAAAACCTGTATTTTGCTTTACACAGTATTGCTGGCGATTGCTTGCCTATTACCTGTGCTGGTTGGCATGTGTGGGCCTGTATATTTCGTCTGCTCGAGTTTGCTCAGCACCGGATTTATCTATAAAGCATGGCAACTTAAATATCGGGATCATGATGGCTTAGCGATGCAAGTGTTCCGCTTCTCTATCTATCATTTGATGTTGTTATTCATGGCATTACTGCTCGACCACTATTTGTGGAACTAGTGTATGCAACTCGTTTGTCGCGCTAACCTGTCGTTATGGAGCCAATAATGCAGAAAAGAATTTTAGTCATCGCCATATTATTGATCGGCCTTGGCGGCCTATTTGCGGTGAAATTTAATCCCCCGAAACCTATCGAGCTAGAGAGCGGCTTTCTATTTCCGCAGGCCTATGAATTAGCGCCCTTTGAATTGGTTGATCAACATCAGCAGGCTTTTACCAACGCCAGTTTGCAGGGAAAATGGAGCTTATTCTTTATCGGTTTTACCTTTTGCCCCGATGTTTGCCCGACGACCTTAAATAAACTCGCGGCGGCTTATCCCGATCTAAACAAAATTGCGCCATTGCAGGTGGTGTTTTTATCCGTCGACCCCAAACGGGACACACCGGATAAACTCCTGACCTATGTGAATTTTTTCAATCCAGAATTTAAAGCGGTCACGGGCGAGCAGACACAAATCTTCCCGCTCACCCGCAGCTTAGGACTGACCTATGCCATGGTCGGTGAAGGGGAAAACTACCAAGTCGACCATAGTGCGGGTTATGTGTTGGTGTCGCCGCAGGGAACGCGAGTCGCAGTGTTTAAACCTACGGCAGCGTTAGGCAAACCGCCGCAAGTGTTAAATGATGAAATGATTAGCGATTTTAGAAAAATAGTGGCGCAATACAAACCTAGTCGTTGATCACTCTTTGACCCAAGAGCCATCGTCCTTTGGCCTCACCCAAGGCTGAGAAAACCAATAGTAGCCATTGCGCGCCTTACTCGGCGCAGTGCAGTTGTAACGCGAACGACCCGCAGGTAAGGCTAAATCCGCTTGAACACTAAACTCGTTCTCACTCAACCAAGTCGGCTGTTTTGAACCTTGGCCTTGGATATAACACATCACTTGCTTAGCCGAGATATCGCTCATATCTAGGGTGACTTTAAGCTCTGGGCGCCAATAGCCACCCTTTAACTCAGGATCGCTAGGACTCTGCGCAATCACAGGCATATTTAGACTGTATAGCTTGGCCTTAAGGCTTTTTAAATCAGCATATTGTCCTGCAACAGGGAAACGCGGCAGCGCCGTTAATGGCGAATAGGGCCCAGCGGCACCCGATTGTTGCCCCAAGGCGACAAAGCCGTTCTCGGTTAACATATCCTGCAAGGCTTGATTGTACTCACCGTAGGGATAAGCCAGCATTTTGAAATTGTGCCCTGTGGCATCCAAAATGGCTTTTTCTGTGTTTAAAATATTGGCCTTTACTCGCGCTAGCCACTGCGCCTGTGATTCATTTTCTAAGGCGCGGATCAAATGTTCGTGCGCCCAACTGTGGTTAGCAATATCGGCGCCTTCCTTGGATAGCGTTATCAGCTCATCCCAAGTCATCATCTCGGTAAACTTTTGTTTAATCGGCTCAATTGCCACAAACAAGGTGTAGGGAAATCCAAATTCCTTTAGGATAGGATGCGCCGTAGTGGCTATGCTGCGATAACCATCGTCGAAGGTAATCGCGACTGTTTTCGCCGGTAAATCTTGTTTTTGCTTTATCGCTTCAACTACCTGAGAAAGCGGGATCACCTTAAAGCCATCATCGGCTAGAAACTGCATTTGCTCACGAAATTGTGCGGGCGTTACGCTTGTGGCCGCCGGAGTGGTTTCTGACACATGGTGATATTGCAGAATGACCACGGCATGGGCAGAAAACGTCATTAGCCCTATGAGTGCCAACAGCACACGTTTAACCATAATGTGAACACCTCTGAAATTAATGAATACTGCTAAATCAACTTGGCTCGACCTAATGCTTAACGGCGCGAAAAATCGTCAATTACTGGCGCTTGCCCTGCCGATGATACTCTCCAATATCACTATCCCACTTTTGGGCTTAGTCGATACGGCTGTCATAGGTCATCTGAGTGAAGCCTATTATTTAGGGGGAGTCGCTGTCGGGTCAACGATTATCACATTAATCATTTGGTTATTGGGATTTTTGCGTATGGCGACCACAGGTTTAGTCGCGCAGGCCTATGGTGCAAATGATCTTCACGCCCAGCATAAACTCTTAGTCCAAGGCGCTATGCTAGCCGTGTTATTGGGCGCTGGCGTTATCGCGCTGCAAGTCCCGATATTAAATTTAGCGCTAGGATTATCCGAAGCGAGTAGCGAAGTCGAGCGCTATTGCCGCGAGTATTTTCAGGTACGAATTTGGTCAACGCCCTTCGCCCTACTCAACCTCGTAATGCTTGGCTGGCTATTGGGACGTCAGCAACCTAAAGCCGCCATGTGGCAGCTGATATTAGCCAACCTTGCCAATATTATTCTCGATGTGGTGTTTGTCCTCGGCTTAGGCTGGGGCGTTAAAGGCGCCGCCCTCGCCTCAGTCTTTGCCGATATCACCGCTTTCTCAGTCGCACTCACTATGGTGTTACAGCAACTCAAGCGCGAAGCCGATTTTCACTTATCCCAGCTATTACCCCATGTCACCCTGACGGGGTACGGCAAATTACTGAGGCTCAACACAGATATTTTTATCCGTAGCCTCTGCCTGCAAGCGGCCTTTGCCTTTATGACTTTTCATGGTGCTGGTCTGGGTGATAATACCGTTGCCGCCAATGCCGTGTTACTGAATTTACTGCTGTTAATCTCCTATGCACTCGATGGCATTGCCTATTATGCCGAGGCAGAAGTCGGCCGAGCCTATGGCCAAAAACAGGCGGAGCAATTACGGGAAGCAGTGATCTTAGCCTGGAGCTGGTCGGCCATTACTGCGTTAGGGTTCTGCGCTGTATTCAGTCTTTTTGGCAGTAATATTATCGCGTTACTGACCAGCATTAATGAGGTCAGAGCCACAGCACAGACCTATCTTATCTGGCTGATATTTTTGCCTTTATGGTCTTTTAGCTCGTATTTATTCGACGGGGTTTATATAGGTGCCGCTAAAGGCAAAGTGATGCGCAATAGCATGATACTCGCCACCTTCGGTGCATTTTTCCCAACATGGTATTTACTGCAGCAGCTATTACTAC
The DNA here is from genome assembly GCF_031932065.1 of Shewanella scandinavica. Classification (NCBI taxonomy): domain Bacteria; kingdom Pseudomonadati; phylum Pseudomonadota; class Gammaproteobacteria; order Alteromonadales; family Shewanellaceae; genus Shewanella; species Shewanella scandinavica. The sequence goes on along the minus strand of NZ_JAUOES010000003.1, from coordinate 157,297 downwards.
CAGAGCAAGGCAACCATGCCCTTTGGGCCGCCATGAGTGTCTTTATGATCGCCAGAAGCCTGACGCTTGCGGGGCACTATTATCTCAGCAAAAGCTTTTTTGAATAAATAAATCTGTAAAGACAGTAGCTTACAAATCGCAGAATCACTATGATGTTGATTTTACAATTGTAACAATGATGTGATTCTATAATGAAAAGGATTTTACCGCTGCTTTTTATGTGGCTATGCAACCATGCCGTCGCCGACACAGCGCCACAATTACCCGTTGAAGCCTTTGCCAGCATCCCAGATGTGAGCTCTGTACAGCTCTCGCCTAACGGCAAAAAACTCGCATCGGTTGTACGGGTCGACCAAGCCAAACTCAAAGGTACTGTCGTTAGTATCCAAGATATAGAAACAGGCGAAAAAAGCATTCCTCTACACACAGATAATCAAAAATTTGTCATCCTGTCTCTGCAGTGGGCAAACGATAATATCTTACTGATCAGTGCTAAGTTTCCGGCTAACCGTTACGGTACACCGACAACCGAAACCCGCCTTGTTAAGTATGATTTGACCACAAAAAAGACCTCAAGTGTCATTCCGCGCAGTGTCTTAGATCGTCTCAATTGGATCCCGCAACATCAGGGGCAAATTATCGATCTTATGGCAGATGACCCCGACAATATTTTACTGTCATTAGACGGAATGGGCGAAAACGTAGGCGAAGATAGTGTACTGAAAGTCAATTTAGCGCAGGGTAAATCCAGTTACACCCAAAATGCTAAAAAGAAGATCATCAGTTGGATTACTGACAGGCAACACAAGGTCCGTATTTCTATCTATAACGATGATACTGAGTACCGCATTTATGAACAGGCCGAGCAAAAGAGAGATTCACGTTTACTTTGGACCTTTAAAGCCTTTTCAGAAGACAGTGTTTGGCCATTAGGTTTTGATGCTGACCCCAATATTCTTTACGTTCGCGCCTATCACCAAGGTTTCGAAGCCATATTTAAAGTCAATCTGACCGATCCTAAGCTCACAAAAGAGTTGGTCTACGCCAATGAAGATACTGACGTTGAAGGTAATTTACTCTATTCGAAACTGAAGAAAAAAGTGATTGGTATCAGTGAAGGTGACGGCGAAGAATACACCTTTTGGGAAAAAGAATATGTGGGCCTACAAAATGGCCTAAAAGCCGTGTTACCCAACGCACACAACTATATTACTCAGTTCAGTGCCGATGAACGCCGCTACATAGTGTATTCCACTAGCTCGACCGAGCCCGGCACTTACTATTTTGGTGATAGGGACGAAAAAACGCTTTATCCAATCGCTAACCGATACGGCAGACTTAAGAGTGAACTCCTCGCCGATACCCAATATTTAACTTATGAGGCAAGGGATAAGCTCAAAATCGATGCTTACCTAACCGTGCCAAAAGGTCTTGAAGCTAAGCAACTGCCGACGATTATTTTCCCCCATGGCGGCCCCATCAGTTACGACAGCAACGACTTCGACTACTGGGCACAGTTCTTCGCTAATCGTGGTTATGCGGTATTTCGGATGAACTTCAGGGGCTCGGCAGGTTACGGCTATGAGTTTATGAAAGCTGGCCTGAAAAGCTGGGGACTCGAAATGCAAAACGACGTCGAAGATGGAACTCGCTACTTAATAGATCAAGGGATTAGCGATCCTAAACGTATTTGTATTGTCGGGGCTAGCTATGGTGGTTACGCGGCCTTAATGGGGGCAGCCATGACTCCCGATCTCTACCGCTGCGCCGTGAGTGTAGCGGGTGTCACCGATGTGGCCTATCTAGTGAAATCGAGCCGAAGATTTACTAACTACAAAGTGGTTAAAGAGCAAATAGGGGATGACTTTGATGCGCTCTATGACCGTTCGCCGATCAGTAAAGCCGATAAAATTAACATCCCAGTATTGCTGCTACATGGCGATAAGGACAGAGTGGTGAAGGTTCAACATAGCCGAGAAATGTATGACGAACTCAAATCACTGAAAAAACCAGTGGAGTATATTGAGCTGGAAAATGGCGATCATTACTTGAGCAATAACGACAACAGACTCGCGACATTTAAAGCCTTAGATAAATTCTTAGCTGATAACCTCAACCCTAAGTTATAACTGAACAGCAGCACTTTAAGCGAATGCAAAATATAAAAAACGCGACTCAGAGGTCGCGTTTTTTATTCAGCTCAACAAACAAGATTAAGCGTAAGAATGCTCACCGTGTTGGTGATCTGTCACGTCACGTACGCCAGTCAACTCACCTGGGAACATGTCTAACAATTGTTTTTCGATACCATCCTTCAGGGTGATATCAACTTGAGAACAACCATTACACCCACCGCCGAACTGCAGTACAGCTACGCCTTCTTTGGTAATTTCAACCAGCATGATATTACCACCATGGCCAGCTAACTGAGGGTTGATTTCAGATTGGATCACGTATTCGATACGCTCGACTAAAGGTGCATCACCAGACACTTTACGCATTTTTGCGTTAGGTGCTTTGAGCGTGAGTTGTGAACCTAATTGGTCAGTCACAAAATCGATAGTGGCATCTTCAAGGAAAGGTGCACTCTTCTCATCGACCATAGCATTGAAGCCAGTGAACTCGATTTCAATATCATCACTTTCTACTGCATCCGGTGGACAATAAGACACACCACACTCGGCTTGCGAGGTTCCTGGACTGATCACAAATACGCGAATATGAGTGCCTTCAGGTTGATCTGCTAACAACTTAACAAAATGGGCTTGAGCCGCATCGGAAATGGTAATCATGAAAACCTGCTCCGTCAGGGGATACCTGAGTGTTTTAGTAAGAATTAGCCGTATGATACTCCGACTCACCTTTGCTTTGTAGTCCCTTGGGCAGCAAGTTTGTGGATTTTTGCCATAGCGATCACGATTCGACTGGGTAATTTGGGCTGTTTAAACGATATGATCTTAACGTATTAAAATCGAATAATGCCACTAAGACAGTCACTTAAGCGGACATTCCAAGGCGCTATATACATGCTTCTCATTCATTATCGAGATCATCCAACAAGCCTGGCGCCTCTGCCCTTGCCAAACACCATACCTGCACATGTACGTATCGCGCTTCGAATAAGCGGGCAATTTCAGAGACTGTGGTGCCTGTCGTGACCACATCATCCACCAGTGCAATCCGCTGGAACGCAAAATCATCCGCTAACATAAAGGCCTCGTGTAAGTTGCGTCGTCGCTGTGCACCCGAAAGTCCCGCCTGCGATCGAGTGTCTTGCTGACGCGTTAATCCCTCGCTCACTAATGGCAGTTGTAAGAGCTGTGAAAGCTCATGAGCAATTAACCACGCCTGATTAAATCCCCGTTGTTGTAAGCGTTTTGGATGCAATGGGACTGGCACTATCGCTTGCGGCAAGGTGATTAATCCTTGCTGTTCTAATAGCTTAATTCGCGCCACTAAGGCGCGGCATAGCACAGGTAAAGCGGCAAGTTGCCCCTGATATTTAATCGCGCCAATCCAAGCACCTAAACCTTGATGGTAACTGCAGGGGGCAACGACTTTACGCGGCTGACGCTTTTGGCATTCCCCGCAATAATCGACTTCTATTTGCATCGACTTACCGCAACCTAAGCAAATAGGTCCATGGTATAAGCCAGATTGAAGACAAACGGCGCAAATACCCGTCTCGGGGATAGGTATGGATTGGTGGCACAGCAGGCAACGGTTAGGTAAACTGCTCGCCAACCAGCTTGTGCCGAGTTGATAGCCTAAACGCATTATCCACCAAGCGGATGGCGGCAAAATCCTTTTGACAAAGCGCGACATACCTTCACCTAATCCATTTTTGAGGCACTCAAGTGAGCCAAGTGACATCCACAAACCAAGCAAATTTGCATATTGAAATCAGCGGCCAAGGGCCAGATCTGGTGATGCTTCACGGTTGGGGAGTCAATAGCGCTGTGTTTACGCCATTACATGAGTCACTGTCTCAGTATAGGGTGCACTATGTCGACTTGCCGGGCTTTGGCCATAGCCAAATGGTGGAGGGTGGCCTATCAACTTGGGTCGATGCCTTAGTCACCGCATTACCAGAACACGCTATTTGGGCCGGCTGGTCACTTGGTGGGCTAGTTGCGACTCAGGCAGCACTGAGTTATCCAAAAAAAATCAAAGGCTTGATCACTATCGCCTCATCCCCCTGCTTTATGGCAAGGGAAGACGAAGCATGGCCGGGTATTCCACCACAAGTTCTTAATCAATTTAGAGAACAACTCGGGCAAAATTTACCTAAAACTATAGAGAGATTTCTAGCGATTCAGGCCATGGGCAGCGAAACCGCCAAAGAAGATATCAAACGACTGCGCGATCTTGTTCTTGCGCGCCCATTACCCGATGCCAGAGCCTTAAATCAAGGTTTAAGCATGCTGACTGACATCGACCTAAGGCCGCAACTGACAGAATTGCAGCAACCTTGGCTTAGAATTTGGGGCCGACTCGATGGACTCGTCCCCAAACGCGTACAACCTAAGATGCCGATCACGCCGCAAATTGAAGATGTGATGCTAGCTAAAGCCTCCCATGCGCCGTTTATTTCCCATCAGCAGGAGTTTTTGCAGGTATTTATGCCTTGGTTAGCGTTACAGACACGCTAACGCTTTATCTTTGAGCGATTAATGGCTAGTATTTAACCATTAGTGCACCAAGGAATTTTCCATGTTAGTTGTCAGTAACTACCCCCAAGTCCCACTAGCGACCAGTAATGTCGCGACGGACTCGGCTCGGGTCGACAACCAACTAAAACCTGTGGTTATTCCCCCACAAGCTGCCACTAAAGGTCATGAAGAACGTGCCTTTAATCCGCAGAATGAACGCACAGCAGATCAAACTCAACAACAAACCAAAACGCTCGAGAATAATCAGCAACAAGTTCAAGAAAAACAGCAGCAACAGCAATCCTCGCAGCAACAAAGCCAACAACAGCAAGAGAAAAAAGCCCCCCTTGTGGTGGCCGAGCGGGCGTTACCTAAGACGCTTAAAGTTGCTGCACGCGGTCAAGCGGCGCTGCAACGTAAGGATATCCGCTTAAAGGTCAGTCAGGGTGCGGCAAATTATGCCAGCAGTAACGCCAAAGCGAATACCAGCAGTGCGGCAAGGCAATCACTCCAAGGTGAATCAACTCAATTTTATCAACAGCTTGGGCAACGCATTGGTCAGTTCTATCAACAACAGACTCAGCCAGAGCAAGAATCTATTATGTCGACGTGGATTTAACCTATTCCAATCGTATGAATCCGTTTGCGCACAAAATTAACCTGAATGATAAACAAAAATGCCGCTAAAAATAGCGGCATTTTTTATGCTGTTTAACGCTTATTTAGGCAAACGATACAGCTCTTGCTGGTAGGCCAAACTGCCCCATAATGCCCAACTTAAGGCTTTCTTCTCTAACGCTGCAGCAGCTGGCGCATAAGGCGTTAACTGCTCAGTTTTTTCGTTATATTCGAAACCTTGAGCCGCTTTTTCTGGCTGCAGGATCACTACATCTTTACCTTCCATCAGGGCAAAGTTTTTATCGTATTGCATTAACGCGCGTCCAGGCCAATCATCACTGACCTGAGTCAAATCTCGGCCCAGCATAGGATAAGAGTCTGAAATACCAATCAATGATAGAAGTGTTGGCGGTAAATCAATTTGGCTCACAATACGATGATCGCGTTTTGGCGCTAAATTATCCCCAAGGATTAAACCCGGAATACGAAAACGTGACACTGGCACCAGATCCGCGCCACCCACTCGGCTGTCATGGTCGGCAACCACGATAAAAATCGTATCTTTCCAGTAGTCCGCATTTTTCGCCAGTTTGAAAAACTCACCAATCGCATAGTCGGCATATTTCGCCGCATTATTACGGGTTTGCTTAGGTTGTTCGTACAGCTCGATACGATCATCAGGGAATTCGAATGGATCGTGGTTACTCGAGCTAAACACTAAACTAAAGAAAGGCTTACCTTCACTGTGTAGACGCTCAAACTCACTATTCGCCTTACGCATTAAGTCTTCGTCTGACGCGCCCCACGAACCCACGAAGGCCGGAGATTTATAATCTTTCTGATCTATGATGTCACTAAAGCCGTTGCCCAAAAAAAAGCTACGCATATTGTCGAAATGGCTCTCACCACCATAGATAAACTGCGTGGTATAACCATGATTTTTAAGTAATTCAGCTATGCTGAAGAAGCCAACTTGGCTCTTACCCAGTTTCACCACAGCACGGGCTGGAGTCGGGGTAAAGCCTGTTGTCACGGCTTCGATTCCGCGCACTGAACGAGTACCAGTAGCGTACAAGTTATCGAAATACCAACCTTCTTTGGATAAAGCATCGATATTCGGAGTCAGGGGTAAACCGCCTAAACTGCCCACAAAACGTGCGCCTAAACTCTCTTGCAGTAGGATCACTAAGTTCTTTGGCTTACCAGTATAACTGGCTTGGTTAAAGCTTAGCGATGGGATATCCGTAGAGGTAAATGCACTGTCAGGACGACCACTTTCCTGTCTTATGGTCGCAATAATCTCAGCATTATCTAACTTACCATACACTTTAGAAGCATCTTCTTCACTGCCCATTTGCTTGATGGCAAACACTAATGAATAGGCTGAATTGATAACTAACGAGTTAACTAATGGATCATCGGCAAAGGCCACTAGAGCAGGGTTAAGTGGCCTATGACCTAAGGTTGAACGAGCACCTAATATCGTGATAGCGATAACAATTAATGCTAATACTGGACGCCAATACCAGCGTGGAAAGCGTAAATTTTTAGTGAGCTTACCGCTTAACACCCAGCCACCCCAAAGCGTACCGATAGTTAATAGTACGGAGAAGATCAGCTCAAGTTTGCGACCCGCCCACAGCATAGAAAGCACTTCTTTCGGGTAGATCAGATATTCCACATACAAACGATTCGGGCGAATACCGTATTCTTCAATAAACGCAGGGGTCGATGCTTCTAAAAAGAGGATGATCCACAGACCGACAGTTAACCACACCCGCAAAATCGGCTGCCACAGACGGCCAATAAAATGATCACCCGAAAACAATGCGGTTCCTAAGGCAGCAATACCCCATAACCAGCACAGGGTAGCGATATCGACGCGTAAACCTTGGATTAAGAGATGCGACCAACCATCAACAGCGGCCACGCGATCGGCTTGCCACAGCCCTAAAGCGATACGGCTCGCGGTGGCAATAAAAAGCACTAATAGCGAGAAAATAAAGATGGCGCGGAAAGGCCCATGGGCATTGTTGTGCCCGCGAGGTGATAAACCAGATTGCATGTGTTACCCCAAAACGTATAAAGAGCCACTCAGCGTTGGAGTGTCAATTTGAAAAAAATCGGTGAATAAGCTGTGCTATGACAACCGATTTTGCTTAACGTTGCATTAAATGCCGACTTTATATTCCCTAAGACGATATTGATGCAACAATTTTGTGAGTAACATGTAAAAAAGTCGACTCGGACATGGCTTAAGTCCGAGTCTTAACGGTTCACGCTTACTTTTTCAGCTTAGCGAAGGCATCAGCAAAGGCATTGCCCATGGCCGCGTTCGCAGGTGCTTTAGGTGCTTGCTTTTGCGCAGGACGTGCAGCAGGTTTCGTCGACTGTGGTGCCTTACCATTATGAGCTCTGGCAGGATTATGTGGTCTTTGCTGCGATTTACTTTGATCGATAGCTTCATCCAAACGCATGCTCAAACCGATACGGCGACGCTCAACGTCCACTTCCATCACTTTGACTTTAACCACATCACCCGCCTTCACGATTGTGTGGGGATCGCTGATAAACTTGTCGGTCAGTGAAGAGATATGCACCAGTCCATCTTGATGCACGCCAATATCGACGAAGGCACCAAAGTTAGTCACGTTGGTCACTACGCCTTCGAGCACCATTTCAGGTTTTAAGTGCTTAAGTTCTTCCACACCATCTTTAAACTTGGCGGTTTTGAACTCACCACGGGGATCGCGTCCCGGCTTATCCAGCTCGGCTAAAATATCCGTCACAGTTGGTAAACCAAACTCCGTCGTAATGAACTCTTCAGGTTTGATGCTGCGCAGTAGATCTGAGTTACCCATCAGGCTCGCCAGTTCCACTTGCTTAGTCTTAGCGATAGTTTCCACTAACGAATAAGCCTCTGGATGCACAGAAGATGCATCAAGTGGATTATCACCTTCACGAATACGTAAAAAGCCCGCCGCTTGCTCATAGGCTTTAGGCCCTAAACGTGGCACTTTCAGCAGCTCTTTACGATTCTTAAACTGACCATTAGCATCGCGATAATCGACCACGTTTTTCGCTAACGTCTTGTTTAAACCCGCTACTTGCGACAACAAAGGTGCTGAGGCCATGTTGAGATCCACACCCACGCCGTTTACACAGTCTTCCACCACGGCTTCCAGCGAACCCGATAATTGGCTTTGGCTCACGTCGTGTTGGTATTGCCCCACACCGATAGACTTAGGCTCAATCTTCACCAGTTCGGCTAACGGATCTTGCAAACGACGCGCGATAGACACAGCACCACGAATCGAGACATCGAGATCAGGAAACTCCAGCGCCGCCAATTCCGATGCCGAATACACAGACGCGCCCGCTTCGCTGACCATCACTTTAGTCAACTGTGGATGGGTATCTTTCACGGCGGCAATCAGCTCAGCGGCTAGCTTGTCGGTTTCCCGTGATGCCGTACCATTACCAATCGCAATCAATTCAACCTTATGCATTTTGACTAAGTTAGCCAAAGTACGAATCGACTTTTCCCACAGATTTTGCGGTGCGTGCGGAAAAATCGTCGCATGGCACAACATCTTACCGGTGTTATCGACCACAGCCACTTTCACGCCGGTACGTAAACCTGGATCGAGTCCCATGGTGGCTTTCGCGCCCGCAGGAGCGGCCATCAATAAATCACCTAAGTTACGGGCAAAAACTTTAATGGCTTCGGCTTCGGCGCGTTCGCGCATTTGCGAAATAAACTCGGTTTCCATCTGTAGCGCAATCTTAATGCGCCATGTCGCCGTCACCACGGTTTTTAACCATTGATCAACGCTGCTATCGCCTAATTTCAGCCCTAAGTGATCACAGATAATCACTTCGCAGTAACTACCTTGGCCCGCTTCGGCGGCGGGGTCTGCATTCATAGATAAGGTTAAGAAACCTTCGTTACGGCCACGCAGCATAGCCAGCGCACGGTGTGATGGGATCTTAGCTAACTGTTCGGTATGCTCGAAATAATCACGGAATTTCGCGCCTTCTTTCTCTTTACCTGCAATTAAGCGGCTTTCTAACACACTGTTTTGGCTTAAATGCTCACGCACTTTACGCAGTAATTCAGCGTCTTCGGCGTAGCGTTCCATCAGGATATAACGCGCGCCTTCGAGCACAGCTTTAACATCGGCAAAACCCGCTTCGCTATTGATATAACCCGCCGCTGTAGTCTCGACATCTACGCTACGATCAACCAGTAAGGCATCGGCTAATGGCTCAAGCCCAGCTTCGATAGCGATTTGGCCCTTAGTGCGGCGCTTAGGTTTGAAGGGCAGGTATAAATCTTCGAGACGTGTCTTGCTGTCTGCGTCATCAATAGCCCTTTGTAATTCTGGCGTTAACTTACCCTGAGCTTGGATGCTAGACAGAATCACTTGGCGTCTGTCGTTCAGCTCACGCAGGTAACCTAAACGTGTGTACAAGGTACGCAGTTGCGTATCGTCTAATCCGCCCGTGGCTTCTTTACGATAACGGGCAACGAAGGGAACTGTCGCACCATCGTCAAGCAGAGTGATGGTTGCGGCAACTTGTTGCTCACGAACATTCAGTTCTTGAGCGATAATCTGAGCGATGTTATGTGCATTAGTTTGCATAAATAAAATGTCGTGCCTAACTGTAAAGTAAGTCGTTATTGCGCCAAAGATACCACAGGCGCCCCGTATGTTTCATGCTAAAGCCTAGGTCAAAGCAGAGTCTTTGATCTTTCCCCGTCATGCCATGGTGACCGCAGCGGTTGTCACGGCGGCAACCCTGTCGCTAATCAGCCTCGCTGGCGAGAGTGGTTTCAAAAGGAGTGTAACGGATCTGATTGATATACCACTCTTTTGGACCCGATGGCGTTTGCACTACCACCTCATCGTCCACTTGCTTGCCGATTAAGGCACGCGCCATGGGCGAGTCTATGGTGATGTAGCCCAATTTGGTATCGAGTTCATCTTTACCGACGATCCGATAACGCACGCGATCACCGGCTTCATTTTCAAGCTCAAACCAAGCACCGAAGAATATTTTACCTTCCTGCTGCGGTGAGTAATCGACGATTTTTAACTCTTCCAGCCGCTTAACTAAGTACCTGACTCGGCCGTCAATTTGTCTTAACAAACGCTTGTTGTAAGTGTAATCAGCGTTCTCACTACGGTCGCCCTGCGCCGCCGCCTCTTGGACTTTAAGGGTGATTTGCGGCCGATATTCTTTCCACAAATACTTCAATTCTTTATCTAAAGTTTGCCAACCCTGTCGGGTGATCAAATGCGCTTTCATAACTCTTTATTATCCACATGCTGAGCAAAAAACAGCGGCAATTTCACAAAATGCACGCTAAAAATCACATACAAACTCACAGGCTAAAGCCCTAGGCCTACTACTTGGTTACGTCCACTCTCTTTCGCCAAGTACAATTGCTGGTCCGCTGTTTCGATCAGTGTTTGCCAAGTCAAATCACTTTTGGGCAGCACGCTCGCAACACCCGCACTAATCGTCACTTCTTGGAAGCTCGACTCGAGATGTTCAAGATGCAAAGCTTGTACTGCATTCACTATTTTCTGTGCAGTATGAATGGCACCGGCAAGCTTGGTTTCTGGCAGAATACAAATAAACTCCTCCCCGCCATAACGTGCAACAAAGTCAGTCGCGCGCTGCAGAGCATCACTAATGGCTTTTGCAACTTGTCGCAAACATTGGTCGCCTTCCTGATGACCATAACGATCATTAAAACGTTTAAAAAAATCCACATCTAGCATCACCACAGATAAGGCTAACTCGTTGCGGCAGCAATGTTTCCATATTTCAGGAAGTCGCTGCTCAAACTGACGTCGATTGGCGACGCCCGTTAAACTGTCAAGCAGCGCGATAGAGTGCAACAGATCGGATTGTCGCTTGAGGGTAAACTGATTCTTTACCCGCGCAGTGGTGATAATTGGATTGATAGGTTTATGGATAAAATCGACTGCACCCAGCTGAAAACCTTTAACCTCTTGCACCTCATCAAAATGAGCCGTGACAAAAATAACTCCAATAGTCGCGGTTTCAGGATCGGCTTTAAGATGTTGGCAAACGTCAAAACCCGACATACCAGGCATTTCAATGTCTAACAGCACTAAATCTGGCTGTACCTTCTGGCATATGGCTATCGCCTGCTCACCATTGGTCGCCATAAACAACTCATACTCTTCATTGAAGAGTTGATGCAGTATTTTGATATTGAGCGGCTGATCATCAACGATGAGGATCTTACCTTTCTCACTTTGGGGCCGAGCAATTAATTCTGCAAGATGCATTACGCCTCCTCCAACATGATAATCCGTAGCGTATCTAATGCCTGATTAAAATCGAGCGCTTGCACTTGCCCATGCAATATGGACCATTGTGGATGGCCTGACAGCAATTCAGCTAACTGGTCAGTTAAGGCCATAGCTTCTAAATTGTTCTCTTTTAATAGGTTCATTAGGGTATTAAGGTCCGTCTTAACACTTTGCACCGATACCGAAGAATACACGGCTTTTTCTACATTATCGCTAATAACTGCATTAAATTCTTCCACCTCAAAGTAGGTTGAAAGCTGCTGACTACTCTGATTAATGAGTTCCTCTAACATATCCGTCCAGCGCTTAATATCAATCAGTTCAGGACATTCTTGCTTAAACTGTTTCTCTAAGTAAGCCGCATGCGCAGCTAAACGCCGAGCACCAAAATTACTGGCAATGCCTTTAATACCATGGCTAATCGCCGCCGCCGTTGAGTGATCAAATATCTTAGTCGACTGCTTAAAGAGCGCGAGTTGCTTCATCATTTCAGGCGCAAAACTTTTGGCCATTTTTTGGAAGAAAGACTGATTACCCCCAAAACGACGCAGGATCAGGCGAATATCATCGAGTAATTGCTCATCACTCTGCTCCTGCGTCGCTTCAGGCCAGTGCCCTTCAAATTCAGCAGAGGTCATATCCTCACGGCCAACTAAGCGCAAAATACTCGGTAGTAATAATGGCATATCGATGGGTTTGCCAACATGGTCATTCATACCCGCATTGAGACACTCTTGCCTATCGGACTGTGAAGCATTAGCTGTCATCGCAAGTATCGGTAATGCTGCAAAACGTCCATCAGCGCGGATACGTCGAGTCGCCTCCAATCCATCCATATCGGGCATTTGCATGTCCATGATGACAATATCGAATAAGTCACCACTCTCGAGCACCAAGGAAACACCTTCCATGCCGCCATCTGCCAATACGACATTCGCGCCCTCATAACTCAATAGCTCATCGATAACTTGTCGATTGAGTTGATTATCTTCCACCACTAATATGGTTAGCCCTGCTAAAAATCGCTGTGAACGCGGCTGAGGGTGCGCCTCCATTGTCTTACCTTCGATGGCATTCAACACAGCTTCTGCCAAGATCTGCGATGTCACAGGTTTAGTGAGGAAATTAACGAAAGGGACATGTCTAATCTGCTGACTCTCGGCAATCACTTCATGACCGTAAGCCGTTAACATCACTACCAGCGGAGTCCGGTTATTCGCGTCTGAGTTACGCAGCATTTCGGCGGTTTGTAACCCATCAAGGTCTGGCATACGCCAATCCATCAACACCACATCAAACGGTGTCGATTTTTCATGGGATTGTTTAACCTTCGCGAGAGCCGCATATCCACCTAAGGCAGTTTCAACCTCACACCCAAATCCGGTCAAAATTTTCTCTAAAATCTCCGTCGTCAATTCATTATCATCAACCACTAACACACGGTATCCGCTAAGGTCTGTATGCCGAGTTTCTTCGACTTGTATGATAGGAAACGTCATATCAAACCAGAAACGGCTTCCAACACCCACCTTGCTGGTCACCTGTAACTCACTGCCCATAAGGCCGATCAGCCTTTTGCTTATTGCTAGCCCGAGCCCTGTGCCCCCAAAACGGCGTGATGTTGAGGATTCTGCCTGTTCAAATCCGGTAAAAATCCGCTCAATCTGCTCGTCACTGATACCAATACCCGTATCGGTAATTGAAATTTGTACTGTGACTGTATCAGCCTCATGTCGTAAACATTCAATGCCGACAATCACTTGACCGTGGTGAGTGAATTTAAGGGCATTACCTGCGAGGTTAACGAGGATCTGTTGCAATCTAAGTTGATCTGCTAATAACCAAGGAGGTAAAGCCGTGTCGAGATCAAACATCACCTCGACATCTTTATCACCATGGTTACCCGACAGTACAACGGCAAGGTCCCGCATCAGCAATTCAATCGAACAAGGATGAAGATCGAGTACTAACTTGCCTGCATCAATTTTAGAAAAGTCGAGAATGTCGTTCAGTAGTCCTAATAAGGACTTAGCAGCCGTTTGAGTTTTATTAACATAATCTTGCTGCTGCCTAGACAAAGAGGTGTATTGAATTAATTGCAGCATGCCTAATACAGCATTCATTGGAGTGCGAATTTCATGGCTCATATTGGCTAAAAATGCAGACTTAGCCGCACTCGCCGTATCGGCCTCCTGCTTAGCCTCGCGCAAGCTTTCTTCCAATTGTTGCTGTTCAGTGATATCTAAATTAATCCCAATCACTCTAATAGCATGACCCTGTTTATCGCGCTCTACTTGGGCGGCTGCCTGAACGTAGCGAATCGAGCCATCTGTCCTTACCACCCTAAAAATAGGGTCATATTGCGCCGTTCCTTCCACAGCGCCTTTCAATTTAGCATCAGCAAAAGCAATATCGTCAGGATGGACCCGCATCGACCAGTGCTCATAGGTTAATCCTTGTTCCCGAAGACTTTCAGGCTGATCGTAAATCGCAAACATACGTTCATTCCATTCAAGCGAATTACCGAGCAGATTCCAAGTCCAGATACCTAATTGAGCCACTTCGGCTGCCTTACTTAAATGGTTACTGGCCGTCATCAGTGCTTGTTGCTGCAGTAACATCAGTGAAATATCGACGCCAATGCCTAAATAACCAATAATCTCGCCAACACTGTCACGCATAGCAGTGACAGAAAGTGACACTTGGAACTGACTGCCGTCTTTACGCACATAGGTCCAATTGCGGGTTTCCGAACCTTCGGCTCTTGCCTTATAGATGAAAACATCAAAGCCTTGAATGTCTTTACCATATTCAGCGGATAACTCTGCAGATCTTATCATCGCCTCCTCGAGCAAATGCAGAGGCGCAGGGGTAGATTGGCCTATCATTTCCTCGGCTGAATAACCAAGTAAGCGCTCTGCTCCACGGTTAAAAATGGTGATATTCCCTTGCACATCAGTGGCTATAATGGACATTTCAGAGGCGGCATCGAGCACGTTAGTCAGTAATGACCCTAAGTTATTTTTCTCAATCTGTGTCAACTTACGGTCGGTAATATCAATCCTTAATGCCACAAAACGTTCAATTTTACCGTATTCATCAAATACTGGACCAATCACAGTATCGAACCATTTCAACGTTTGATGCTTATCAAGGTTGCAGATTTCACCGTGCCAAGACTGTCCCGAGTTTATCTGTTGCCACATAGATCGCCAGAAAGACACATCATGTTCACCCGACTTGAGTATTGCATGGGTTTTCCCCACAAGTTGCTCACGCGAATAGCCACTAATGCGGCAAAAGTTATCATTCACCTCTAAGATGACGCCATTGGGGTCAGTAACGGAATAGAGTAGCTGTTGATTAATAGTGTCGAGCAAGGTTTGGTTTTCGAGTAACGCCTGCTGCAACGCATGGGTACGCTTGGTGACTTGCCGTTCGAGACTTGCATTCAAGCTTAAAATATGTCGTTCAGCTTCAAGCTGCGCTGTAATATCGCGGATCGTTTGGCTCATGCCAGCTATCTTGCCGTGCTCGTCGTAAATAGGTACGGCTGTAGTCGAGGTTGATAAATGGCTACCATCCTGCCGTTGGTGGCTAGTTATCCGATTTAAAGAGGTTTTCCCCGCTAACACTTCGGCGAATAATGCTCTTTCTTCCTGCACTATGCTGGCAGGAACAATCAATTTACAACACGACTGGCCAAGAGCGTGCGCTTCGGTATAGCCAAATAACTGCTCGGCACCTTGGTTCCAACTGGTAATTTGGCCCCTAGTGTCATAACTGATAATGCCATCGAGAGAATGCTCCAGCATGCTGGCGCGCCTAGCCTGTTCAAGCAGCACCTGCTGCTTACGCTGCAAACTGATGGACCACATGGCAATTAACGCAGCTAAAAGCAGGCTAAACAAACTGCCACTCAACAGCACTAAACTGGGTTGATTAAGATGCAATGACTTAATAAAGGATGGATAAGCGATAACTTCTATCTGCCATTTACGACCAAAAATGTCTTTCGTCATTTTATGGCGATATGCAGATAGTGGAGACGCCTCATCAGGGTGTGTTTCAAAAAAACTGATGGGACGCTCAGCTTGGGTGATATCGCTAAGCAACAGCTTAGTCATCTTCTGATTCAACGCTAACCCCATTAGAACTTCGTTCGTCACTAAGGGGGCATAACTCCAACCATACCCGGCTGACAGTCTATCCTGTTGTGTTTTAGGTACTAAACCCGTGCGATAAATAGGCTGCAGAATTAAGAATGATTGTAGCGGCCTACCCGTAGCCTGCACTAATGTGATGGGTGCAGATAAGCGCACTTCACCGGATAACATAGCCGCATCGGCAGCGGCTTTACGATGTGCCTCTGAGGCAATATCTAAGCCAACGGCAGCTTTATTGCGGTCTACTGGCTCAATATATTCAATAACGTATCTTTCGCCATCATGAGCGTTAAGTTGGCGAATATTAAAATCAGGCCAATCATCTTGACGAGCTCTTGCTATAAATGCCGCTTCATCGGCACTGGGTACTCGACGAATAAAGCCAAATCCACGGGCGCCGGGAAACTCATGGTCCACATCCCGCGTTAAACTATAACGATGGAAGCTAGCACGACTAATATCATGCTCACCCGCAGTGACTATCGTGCCGCGTGCACCGCGTAAACCATATTGATATAAGGTGATACGGTTAATCACGTTCTCACTGATTTGCTCCGCGTCCTCG
Source organism: Shewanella scandinavica (assembly GCF_031932065.1). Taxonomy (NCBI): domain Bacteria; kingdom Pseudomonadati; phylum Pseudomonadota; class Gammaproteobacteria; order Alteromonadales; family Shewanellaceae; genus Shewanella; species Shewanella scandinavica. Next base: position 140,943 of record NZ_JAUOES010000003.1, on the reverse strand, counting down.
CGCAAGGCTTGCTCAATCTTTTGGGCGTTCATGCGCCCCGTCAACCCTGTTAATAACGCGCTTAGCACCAATCCAATCAACAGGACTAATAAGCCCCATTTCGAAGCATTTTTATAACTCATGGACAAGTGCATAAACGCCTAATAATTTTTAATCAGAGAGTTATGATTTTGGACTAATAAAAATTCTTTTGCCACTCAGCGAGTGGCAACAAACGATAAATGCGCCAAAAGTTGCTGATGCCCATTTAGTTACAATTTCAGCTATAGCGTGAATAAACGCGAGTATTCCCATGCAATTTCATTTGCTTAGTATTAACATTGGGCAATCAATATCAGCATTTATCGCATTCAAGTTACTAAGGTGAGCTAGTCGCCTTGGTTGAATGCGGCTATATTAGGCAGATTCGTTTTCAATTTCAGCCAGTTGGTTAATCTTAACTGTTTCTCGTCAGTAGAATAAGCACCAATCTGAGCAATTAAAGGACATCCCATGGGACAAGAAACCTCGAAAATCCTCGTCGTCGATGATGATATGCGCCTGCGAGCGTTACTCGAGCGTTACCTGATGGAGCAAGGTTATCAGGTGCGCAGCGCGGCCAATGCCGAGCAGATGGACCGCCTATTAGAACGCGAAAACTTCCATTTACTCGTGCTCGACTTGATGTTACCCGGTGAAGATGGCCTATCTATCTGCCGCCGTTTGCGCCAGCAAGGTAATCCTATTCCGATCGTGATGCTGACGGCCAAGGGCGATGAAGTCGACCGTATTATTGGCCTAGAGTTAGGCGCCGACGATTATCTGCCAAAACCTTTCAATCCACGGGAATTACTCGCACGGATCAAAGCCGTGATGCGTCGCCAAACCCAAGATGTGCCCGGTGCGCCAGCCCAGCAGGAAGCGCAGATCAGCTTCGGTGAGTTTTCGCTGGATTTAGCCACCCGTGAGATGTACCACGGCGACGAATCGATTGCGCTCACCAGCGGTGAGTTTGCCGTGCTTAAAGTGCTAGTTACCCATCCACGCGAGCCCTTGTCTCGGGATAAATTGATGAACCTCGCCCGTGGCCGCGATTATTCGGCGCTAGAACGCTCCATCGACGTGCAAGTGTCACGTCTGCGGCGTTTAATCGAAAAAGACCCTGCGAATCCGCGCTACATTCAAACTGTGTGGGGATTAGGTTATGTGTTTGTGCCCGATGGCGCAGCGCGTCGATGAGCCGCGTTGCCATCTTAATCTGCTGCGGTTATTGAGCCCCCGATGAAAGCTAAGTTTTGGTGGCGGTTTGTCCCTCGCAGCGCGTTTAGTCAAACCGTGATGCTGATTGGTTGTCTATTACTGATCAATCAGCTGGTGTCTTACGTCACGGTTGCCGTCTATGTGCTTAAGCCAAGCTACCAACAAATCAATCAGTTAATCGCTCGCCAAGTCAAATTACTGTTTGTCGATGGCATAGATATTGGCCGCGAACACTTAACCATAGTCGATGCCCTCAATGCCAAAGTCCACGACGATGGCATGAAAATCTACAATCAACAACAAGCGCGTGAAGCTGGTATTGAGCAAGCGACCTACTATGGTTTCTGGTCGGCGCAGATGTCGGAATATCTCGGCGGCGACGCCGAAGTGCGCGTCACCCACGGCAGCGTATTGCAGATTTGGATCCGCCCACCACAGGCGCCCTCGATTTGGATAAAAGTGCCGCTTATTGGCCAAAATGTTTCAGATCTTTCGCCGCTCACGCTCTATTTAATGGTCATAGGCGCCCTCAGCGTCGCCGGGGGGTGGTGGTTTGCCCGCCAACAAAACCGCCCACTTAGACGACTACAAAAAGCCGCGATTGCCGTTTCCCGCGGTGAATTCCCCGACCCCTTGCCGCTTAATGGTTCGAGTGAAATTGTCGAAGTGACCAATGCCTTCAACCAGATGGCGCACAGCATGAAACAACTGGAGCAGGACAGAGCGCTATTGATGGCGGGGATTTCCCACGACTTGCGCACGCCGCTCACCCGTATTCGTCTCGCTTCTGAGATGATGGTTGAGGAAGATCAATATCTTAAAGATGGCATAGTCAACGATATCGAAGATATGGACGCCATCATCAGCCAGTTTATTGCGTATATTCGCCAAGATCAGGAAACCAGCCGTGAGCTAGGGCAAATCAATAAACTCATTCACGATGTCGCTCAAGCAGAAGCCAATCGCGCCGGTGAAATAGAAGTGGTGTTAACTGACTGCCCCGAAGCTCAATTCCAAGCGATTGCCATTAAGCGGGTACTGAGCAACTTAGTCGAAAATGCCTTTCGCTATGGTTCTGGCTGGATCCGCATTAGCTCGCAGTTCGATGGCAAACGTATCGGTTTTAGTGTTGAAGATAATGGTCCAGGAATCGACGAGTCACAAATCACCAAACTATTTCAACCCTTTACCCAAGGTGATATCGCCCGAGGCAGTGTCGGCTCAGGCCTAGGTCTCGCCATCATCAAACGGATTATCGATAGACACCAAGGGCAAGTCACCCTCTCCAACCGCGCCGAAGGCGGTTTAAGAGCCCAAGTGTGGCTGCCGCTGGAATAGCGCGAGATCACATATCGGCAAATCAAATGACAACGCTGACATTCATGTGGGCGCTTGTCATATTAATGTCACGCTAAATTCATAAACTCAGAACAGTTAACTGGCTCTGACAATTATGAAGATTGCAAAATGAAAATTTCAACGCTGTCGCTCTCTGCTTCTGCCCTGTTGTTATTGCTCGCGGGATTATTAGCGGCCGTAGTGCTGTGGAGTAGTGATCAGCGACAAAATATAGAACAACAAACACTCACACTGCAAAGCATACAAGAAGACTTCCTCGTCGGCGTACGCCGCGATCTCGACGGCTATCTCGCCAGCGGCAACTCTAGCCAACTTGAACAAGCTAAAACTAAAATCAGCGCCATTAAGAACCAACTTACAGAGCTTAATCTCGCCACCATGGGCGCTACCGATAATGACTTGCAAGCAAGTCTCAGCAGCTTCATTCAAGATTTAGATACCAAGTACCGCGCCGCGGGTAAACTCGCTGGCAACCCCAGACAACTGCTGGCCCACGCCGAATCTGAAATGCTCGACTACAACCGTCGTCTGGGCAGTTATGCCGATAAAGGCTTAGCCACAAATGCAGAGATCGCCGAACGATATCTGCAATTGAGCCGCGATTTACCTTCCATCGTCTATCAACTTTCCCAGCTGACCGATGGCTACCTCATCGGCAAAAATCAGCAACTCAAGGGCATTTTAGACAGCACCAGCAAAGAGCTCAATACGTGGCACGACGCACTCAGCGCACTGCCGTTAATCGGTGTATATGAGCAGCAAGAAGCCGATGAATTTGCCCTCGGTGCCAGCGAACCGGAACAGGTTGAAGTCGGCGAAAGTGACCGTAGTGAACTGCTGAGTCTCGCCAATCGATACAATAAAGAAGTTGCTAATACCCACCAATTGCTGCAAGCCAACCAAGAGATGCAAGACCAACTCATTCAAGCGATTAGCAATGTGGAACAACAGCTTATTGGCTTAGGTGAGGCTCAAGCAGCAAAGAATCAACAGCTGAAATATGAGCTACAACTGATCCTCTACACTATGGTTTCGATCATGGCCTTGTTTGCTATAGGTTATTTAATCCTGCAGCAAAACCGCGTCGTCAAACCGTTAAAACGTCTCAACCAAGCCTTTATGAAATTAAGCGAATCGAACAGCCGCGAGCGTTTAGACATTAATCGTCGCTGCGAGACTGGCCAAATCGCAGGTCATTTCAACCAGTTGCTGCAAAGGTTTGAACAGGAAGATGAGGCACAACGCCAGCAAATCACTAAGGTTTCTCAATCATTAAGCCAACTGGTTGCGCGAATTACTCAGCTGTCGCAGCACACAGAGCACACCCAAACGATTGTGGCCGATACGCAAACACAGACCGAACATATCCGTAGCCTCGCCAATGAGGTGAGCCACACTTCGGCACTCGTGGAAGACAGCGCCGCCGAAACAATGCGCCAAATGCAGTCGAGCCAAACCGAAGCAGAAGCAGTGCTGAGCGCAACTGAGCAGACACAAACCGCCGTTGGTCTTTGCCATGCTTCCCTCGAAAGTCTGAATAACTCAGTGACGGACGTATCGAAAATCATTGATGTGATTGGCAATATCGCCGAACAAACTAACTTACTTGCCCTCAATGCCGCCATTGAAGCTGCGCGGGCGGGTGAGCAAGGTCGCGGCTTTGCCGTGGTCGCCGATGAAGTGCGAAATTTAAGTCAGCGCACCCAAGTGTCCTTAAACGAAATCGTGAAGATTCTGCAGCAACTGACCCAATCGAATCATGCCCTCAGTGAGAGTGTCGATGGCATAGCACAGGCCACCAGCAGTCAAAAACTGCGCGCTCAAAGCCTATGGCAAGTGGCACAAACGGTGCAAAATCAAGCGAGCGACATGGCCAATACCGCTAAACAAGGTTCGCTCAATGCCAAGGAGCAAGTCGATTATCTCGATCAATTTGTGCGCACTATGGATAGCTTAAAAGAACAGGCACAAACCAGTTCACAACAGAGTGAAGTCATCGCCCAAGAAGTGCAGCAGAGCGTCGAGGATATTGAGACCAGTTTAGGCATTGCCGATGCTGGTAACTTACCGCCACAGTCGCGGGCCGCTTAACCCGCTAAAATACCAATAAAAATGGGAGCCTAAGCTCCCATTTATTTTGATGTCCGATTACGTTCGGACCTTAATCATTACAGTGCAGCTAAAACCACTTCGGCTTTACTGGCTTCAAAAGCCTTTGGCTCTTCAACATTCAGCAGAGTCACTACGCCGTTATCTATGATCATGGCGTAACGTTGTGAACGCACGCCACCAAAACCAGCAGTGTCCATTTCTAAGCCTAACGCTTTAGTAAAACTGGCATCGCCATCGGCTAGCATCATCAATTCAGAGGCATTTTGCGCTTCGCCCCACGCTTTCATCACGAAGGCATCGTTCACAGCAACACAGGCAATCAAATCCACGCCTTTCGCTTTAAATTGATCGGCTAATACCACATAGCCAGGTAAATGCGCTTCAGAACAGGTCGGAGTAAAAGCACCGGGTACAGCAAACAATACCACTTTTTTACCAGCGAACAGTTCAGTAACTTGGTGATTCACCATGCCATCTTTCGTTAGTTGGCCTAATGTAGCTGCTGGTAATGTTTGACCTTGAGCAATCATATTTATCTCCATTTAGTTAAATTAACCTGACCATACTAGCCCTATTTACCTGAGATAAACACAGAGAGAAAAAAGGGTGATTAGCCGCGAGTACGATTCATCCGCAGCCCAGCACACAAACTGAGGAACAACAGACCCAATACCGATAAGCTACCGCCACTTTCTTCGACGACTATGACATCAGGTTCTCTGTCTCGATCGCTACTTTCCAGTGGCAGTGCATACAAACCATCGGTTTCATCGGCACTAATGGTCGCGACAATATCGCTGTAACCCACTTCATACACATCAATCAACACATCGTAGTGGTCCGTCGCATAACCCGTGTAGAGCGTGGTCAGCACTTCATAGTCGTCCTGTGTTGAATCGCCATAAATAGTAAACACGTCCGTGGTGTAGTAATGCACCCAAGGGCCGCCATCACGACTGAGATACAGCTCGGCAAATAAGTCGGCTCTTTCATTAAGATACGCGCCGTTAACATCGACGTCGAAGGTCACGCTAAAGGTTTGATAGAACCCATCGTAGTCAAAGTCTTCGAACAAACGACTGCTGGCATCAAAAATCGAAAAGCTGTGATACACAGGGGCGCGGTAGGGATCTTCACTAGTCGCGCTCGAACTCGGCATGCCTTGGCTCGCATGTTTCGCAGTCACTTGCTCACGCGTCATCGGCGATGCGCCCATTAGTTGCACGCGGTTTGCCGTCGGCGCTTTAGAGGATAACGCGGGCGCCAAGGATTTAACGGCTGCAGCAGCGGCTTCAGTGACATTTTTTGCGGGCGCTGCTTGTTGTAACAGGGCTAAAGCTTGCTGTTCCTGCTCGGCTGCTTGCTCGCTATTTTCGGCTTTTTTGGCAATGCCGACACTGGCCGCAGTAAATGGCGTTAAGCTTTGCGATGATTCCAGTTCGCGGGGCTGAGCGCTGACGGCAGCGGACGCTAAAAACAGCGCGGCAATGGCCGTCGCTTTAACGAAATGGGTGTTAACCTGACTGTTAACTGTGGCTGCCATACCTTGTTTATTGAGTGTGTTCATCTTGAATACCCCATGGATAACCCGTTCAAATTAGAGCCATTAAAGTGCAATGAAGGTGAACATAAGCTGAACATCAACATTTAGTGTTCTTAGCGCGACAATACGTTCAGCCTTAGTTCATCTGGATTAGCCGACACTAGGGCATATTGAATGCGAGCATAGGAATAGACTCGCTGACAGAGCTTCAGTTCTGTCACGAATAACAAAATGACTACCAAAGTTAATTTTGATGGAATTGTGCCAACCAATTGGCTGATCTCTATGTGTTTGTTAAGGTGATGAGGTATTCTTAGTCGACTCGATAAGTTATCCATCTCACCCATTAGCTTAAGATCGCCGAACATTGCGGGTACCAGATATGAAACTTGGTTTGACATTGGCCCTAATCGCTTGCTTGTTTGCCTCCTTTGGCAGCATGGCAGGCAATGATAGACAGAATGATCGCAACCAAGGTGCGAAGAATGAGCAGCGCCGTCTGGCGGTCAATAGCCCAGATCAAGCTGTGGCTATGGTGCAGCGCCAATACCAAGGCAAGGTTCTGAGCGTGCAATCCAGCGGCTCAGGGTATCGGGTTAAGCTCCTCAATAATGATGGCCAAGTGTTTTCAGTCTCAGTAGATGCCGCAACTGGCCGAGTGTCGAGGAATTAACTATGCGATTGTTATTGGTTGAAGATGATTTAGAACTGCAGGCGAACTTAAAACAACATCTGCTCGATGCCCATTACAGTATCGATGTGGCGAGCGATGGCGAAGAAGGCTTATTTCAAGCACTCGAATACAACTATGATGCGGCGATAATCGATGTCGGTTTGCCTAAACTCGATGGTATCGCGCTTATCCGCAGCGTACGCGAACAGGAACGCGACTTCCCAATCCTGATTTTAACCGCGAGGGACAGTTGGCAAGATAAAGTAGAAGGACTCGACGCCGGTGCCGACGACTACCTGACGAAACCTTTTCATCCCCAAGAACTGGTCGCGCGGCTAAAAGCCTTGATCCGTCGCTCTGCCGGCAAGGCCAGCCCTTTGATTTATAACGGTCCCTTTAGCCTAAATACCAGCAGCTTAGAAGTGCGTAAAGGCGAAGAACTGGTTAACCTCAGCGGCTCTGAATACAAGTTATTCGAATTTTTTATGCTGCATCAAGGCGAAGTGAAATCCAAAACCGTACTCACAGAGCACATCTACGATCAAGATTTTGATTTAGATTCAAACGTCATCGAAGTCTTTATCCGCCGGTTACGTAAAAAACTCGATCCTGATAATCAATACAACCTGATTGAAACCCTGCGCGGCCAAGGTTATCGCCTAAAAGCGTTAACGCCCGAGCCAACTGCCGATGAGTAAACGTGCCATTGTGTGGCAAGTATTGAACTCCCTTAAAGCGCGCTTAGTGATTAGCGCGCTATTGTTTATCTTAGTGTTATTGCCTTTGATCGGCGTCGCCTTAAACGATGCCTTTACCGAGCAAGTTAAAAGCGCGACCAAAAATGAACTCAGCGCCTATGTCTATTCGATACTCGCGGTGACTGAAGTCGAGAATAAACAAATCTCTATCCCAGAATTAGTACTCGAAAATCGTTTTAACCTCATTCAATCTGGGCTGTATGCCATTGCGACCACTGAAGATGCCAGCGGCAAACAAACGATCGTGTGGCACTCGCAATCTTTTATGGGCATGATGCCACCGCCACATTTTACTATCCCAGCAACGGGTCAGAGTGCCTTTGAGCAAATCGAGCTCGCCGAACAACCCCATTTGATTTATAGCTTTAGCGTCAGTTTTGCCAGCCAAAATCAAAACGTGCCAGTGACGATTCACATCATTAAGGACGAGCGCGAATTTCAGCAGCAAATCGATCAATTTAACCAGCAGCTTTGGACTTGGCTGCTGATCCTCATGTTCGTCATGCTCGTGTTCCAACTGAGCTGGCTAGTGTGGACGCTGCAACCATTGGCGCGCTTTACCCAAGAATTACATTCCGTCGAGCAAGGTAAGTCTATGCAGCTAAGTAGTCAGTACCCCACTGAACTACAAGCGGTTGCGCGGCAGCTCAATATTTTGCTCAATACCGAACAAACCCAGCGCAAACGCTATCGTAATGCCTTGGCCGATCTTGCCCACAGCCTCAAAACACCGCTGGCGGTGATCAAGAGTCAGGCCGACTTAAGCGAAGCCTCCAGCGAGCAAGTGTCGGTGATCAGCCGCATTATTGGCCACCAGTTGAAACGCGCACAAACGGCAGCGGCAGCCTCGTGGCATTTAGGCATTCGCGTCGATGACGTCGCCGCTAAGTTATTACGCACCTTAGCTAAAATTTATCGCGAACCGCAAATCAATCTCAGCGGCGAGATGGCTGACGAAGCAGTATTCAAAGGTGATGAAGCGGATCTCACGGAAATTCTCGGTAACGTGCTCGACAACGCCTGCAAAGCGGCAAAGTCCACAGTTAAATTAACCGTGACCGGCGATGCCTATCAATTGCTGATCTGCATCGAAGATGATGGGCCAGGGATCAGTGAAGCGCTGCAAAATCAAATCTTTGAACGCGGTATTCGTGCCGATTCCTATCATCAAGGTAATGGTATTGGGCTTGCGATCGTGCGCGATTTAGTCGACAGCTATAACGGCAGAATTTCAGTCTCACGTTCAGAAACCTTGGGCGGCGCCAAGTTCAGCATCAGCTTTGTGCACTCAATTTAATGATTGAGTTTCAATACCATAGATTTAAATTCCCACCTAAATTGCGGTTAAAAATAACTTTTTAACCGTAAAATGCTTTCAGCTTATGTTCATATTCAAACGCCTATGATGCCCATAACATCCTCGAACAGGATTATTGGAGCAAACCATGAACAGACTACATCGATGGAATTGGCTAGTGTTAACGGCGGCATTAGTGGCCTTGCCTTTCACTACCACAGCACAAGCTGCGGGCGTATCTGTGAGCCAAGGCTCGAGCGCTGCGGCAAGCCAAGCCGAACTCGAACAAATGCTGGCGCCTATTGCCCTGTATCCCGATAGCTTATTGACCCACATACTTATTGCCTCAACTTATCCACTCGAAATCGTGCAGGCACAACGTTGGTTAACCCAGCGCCCCAAATCATCGGTCGATCAACTGATGTCGCAGGCCGAAGATCAAGATTGGGACCCGAGCGTCAAAGCTTTGCTGGCCTTTCCGACGCTGCTGCAAAAAATGAGTGAAGATCTCGACTGGACTCAAAGACTCGGTGAAGCCTTCTTAGAAGATGAAGGCCAAGTGATGAACAGTATTCAGTCCCTAAGACAGCAGGCTGATAAAGCCAATAGCTTAGCAGACATGGATAACATGGCGATCACCCGCGCCAACAATCAGATCATCATAGAACCCGTTAAGCGAGAAATCGTCTACGTGCCCTATTACGATCCGCGTGTGGTTTATGGCACATGGCGCTGGGGTGTGGCTTATCCACCCGTGTATTGGGAATTTGGCGGCTATGCTGGCTATCCCTATCGTCCAAGCCATAATCATTTCTACTGGTCACCGGGCATCCATATTTCCTTTAACTACTTCTTCAGTTCATTCCACTGGCACAACCATAAAGTGGTGGTGATCGACTATCGCCATTCACACCGCTATCGCCCACGTGAAAGATACACTGTCAGCTATGGTGCCCAGCCTTGGAAACATAAACCCGAACATAGACGCGGCGTGAGTTACCACAACCCCGTCGTGAAGCAACGCTATTACAACGAAAATAAGTATCGCGGTAGAGATTCATACTCTAGCGGCAGCAAGCAACACTTCAATAGCCAATATTCGAAGTCAAAAGAACGCCAAGATACCCATAGCAATCAGGGTAATATGAGTAATCAGGGTCATAAGAGTCGTGACAATAAGGACTATCACAACGCCAGCCGTGAACGTGATAACCGCGCACCGAGTTATCAAAAAACGCAGGCCGAGTTAAAGGAACGTCGCACCGCGGCTATGGTACAAACGCCGACTCACAAGGATCGTAATGACGCGCAATCGAGACCCGTGCAGTCAAAGCCAATGCCATCGAAGGAGTCTCAGCAAAGGCAATATCAAACTCGGGAGTCACAGCCGCGTAATGTCGATCAACAAAGGACGCCGCCACAAAGACAAGAAAATCCAAGGACTGCGACCCCAAGAGTTGAAACGCCACGACCAGAGACAAGACGCGCAGAACCGCAACGTATTGAACAACCAAGACAACGCGAAGACGTGAGAGTGAGACAAAGTGAGCCACGCCAAAATGCGCAAACCGCTCGCTCGGTAGAACATAACCAAGGCCGCTCAACTCAAAGCCAAGAACGTCGTCATAGGGAATGATCCCGCTATGGCCGCAGTAACACAAAGAGCGCAGTTAGCTGCGCTCTTTTTTTAAATCATTTGTTGTTAAATCTCTTATTTTTAAACCGCTTAAAACTTCAAGGTCAGGGACTGACCTTCGCCCATTCCTTGCCACTCAATACTCAACTCCATAATCTCATTAAGAATATGTTCAAAGTCCGATTGGCTAACGGTTGGAACGGCTAGGTCACGGCTGTTGCAGGCTTGCTCTAACAGATAAATAAAGCCGTCATAGGTTGGCGTTTCGCCCGACCAGAGTAACGACTGCAATGTCTCGACTATGGATTCGGTTTGCCACACTTCCGTTTTATCTGCGATGGCGCGGGAGGTTTCATTATGTTCCAAGGCGAAGCTGATATCGGCGCCAGCTCTGACCTGCGAGAAGAAAGCCCCTTGAATATGCAGACGTTTTTCAACCACATAATGGATCATATCGTGGGGATCAATGCCCTGTTCCGGCATTTGGGTTTGAGTCGCACTACCGTCCATGCGCACGCAGCGCAACTGACCATAACGCTGGGTTCCTTTGGTGAAGATGACTTGCATAAAACCATCCTTAGTATTTCGATTAACGCATACATAACGCGAACTCAAGTATAGTCCAACTCAGCGCCAGTATTAGGAAACCAACAATACTCTGCCGTTATAAATTACGCTGAATAAAGCGGAAACACTCTTCTGCCGCCAAAGGTTTACTAAAGTAAAACCCTTGCACTAAGTCGCACCCCATGCTCGACAATAATACCAATTGTGCTTCGTTTTCAACGCCTTCTGCCACCACAGTTAGCCCCAACTCATGGGACATAGAAATGGTCGCAGCACTGATAGCAGCATCGTTCGGGTCGCTCTCAATATCCTTCACAAAGGAGCGGTCGAGCTTCAATCTGTCTAAGGGCAAGAGTTTCAAATAGGATAAGGAGGAATAACCTGTGCCGAAATCATCAATCGCAAGCTCGATACCATGCTGGCGCAATTCCGCTAACAGGCGCGCATTCTGCTCCGGATATTGCATTGCCACACTCTCGGTGATTTCGAGCTCCAATGCCCCTTTGCCCAACTTATGCTTTAAAAGCACATTGGTGATATCGGCGACAATGCTATCTTTGCGGAGTTGATGCGCTGACAAGTTCACTGCCATTCGCAGCTCAGTCGCGCCCGCAGCGCGCCAAACGGCAAGCTGCGCCATGGCAGTTTCTAACACCCATTGGCCGATAGGAATGATCATGTCAATCTCTTCGGCGATGGGAATAAAGCGGTCTGGCGCTACCATGCCAAACTCAGGATGTTGCCAGCGAACTAAGGCTTCGACACTGACCACTTGCCCAGTGCGGATATCAATTTGTGGCTGATAATGCAGTCGTAATTCATCGTTAGCGAGCACTTGCCTCAGGCCCGTTTCAATTTGCTGGCGCTCGGTGATCAAGGTATTCATCGCCGCAGTAAAGAATTGATAGTTGTTGCGCCCCGCAGCCTTGGCGCGGTACATGGCCATATCGGCGTTTTTCATCAAGGCTTCAACACTGTCGCCGTCGGTCGGGAATAAACTGATGCCTATACTCGGTGATGAATGTAATGCTTGATTGTTAATAACATAGGTTTGACTCAAACCACTGCGTAGCGCTTCGGCTAAACTGGCCACCTCATCATGGTTCGTATCAGATAAGGCAACCACAAACTCATCGCCACCTAGACGTGCCACAGTGTCAGTATCACCAACGATGTTTTTCAAACGTCGGGCAACCTCTAGCAGCAGTTGATCGCCCACATGATGGCCCAAGGTATCGTTGATATTTTTAAAGTGGTCCATGTCGATAAACATTACCGCTATTTGGCTGTGGGATACCAGAGCATCCTTAAACACCACTTCGAGGCGCGACTGCAAGCTGAGTCGATTAGGCAATAAGGTCAAAGAGTCATGATGGGCAAGGAAATGAATCCGTTCCTCACTGACTTTACGCTCGCTGATATCGGTAAAGCTGCCGATGTAATGGCTCACCGCACCTGCATCATCGCGCACCACAGACATCATCAACCATTTGGGGAAATCGTAACCATGCTTATGCCTGTCCCAAACTTCACCTTGCCAGAAACCTGTTTGTTCTAGGGCTGCACGCACTTGAGGATCGATACCTTTGTCGGTACGCTCGGCCTCTAAAAAGCGACAGTTTTTACCAATGATTTCTTCTCGGGAATAACCGGTTATCTGAGAAAACGCACTATTCACATCCACAATAATATCGTTGGCATCCATGATAGTGATGCCTTCACCACTCTGCTGGAACACCTGCGCCAATAGATTTACCCGCGCAACGGTGCGCTCCTGCTCGGTAATATCTTCAACGATAAAGAGAATAAGCTGCTCACCATCGGCGCCTGTGACTAACGCACCATTAAGGCGCACTGCCACTAACTGGCCATTCTTATGCACATAATGCTTCTGATAGGGGCCATAACGACGGGTTTGCTTTAGGCGTTCTAATTGCTCAGTTTCACTTAATTGATAACGCTTTGGCGTGAGATCCCAAGGGTCAAGCTGATTTAACTCATCGAGTGAGTAACCCGTCATGGCTTCGAATGCGGGATTAATCGCCACAAACTGACCATCATCTAAACGTTTAAGCACATGCCCTACAGGCGCCTTATCAAACAAATTACGATATCTTTGCTCGCTTTGTACCAAGGTAGCCTGAAAAGCCTGACGACGGGCAATTTCCTTCGACAAGGCCATGGTTTTTTCAGTCACTTTCTCGGCAATACGTTGGCGCTCGCCGGAGGAAACCAGCGTCATACCGCCCACAACGGCACAAGTGATAAAGGCGAGGAGCAGCATAAGTAGCGATAAGCTAAAAGTATCGCCCATCAGCACAGCATAGGATTGATAAATCACTATGTGCCAATGCCGATCTGCTAGCATCATGTTTGCTTGAAAATACTGGCCGGTTTTATCGCTAAATAGCTTGCTGCTAAACGCGGGAAACGACTTCTGGGTATTGCTATAAAGTAATGCACCGCCCGCACTCATGTCGGAGAGTTTCCACTGCAATCCCTTTACGCTCTCAACATCATTAATAATGCTTTGCAAATCAATCACAGCTGAACAAAATCCTGAGATTCTGCCTAGTCGGTCGAACGCGGGCGCTATGAGTAAAGTACCACCCGGGCCATTGGGATCTTGAGCTAATTGAATCTTAGCCGTCATCACAGGCGCTAAGGTCGCGCGCACTTTGGCAATGGCAGCGGCTCGTGTCGGCTCGCTATTGAGATCTAATCCCAGCGCTGCCTCATTGCCTATGATTGGCTGAATGTACATCACAGGCACTAACCAGCCATCGGTATTAGTTTGCCAGCCTTGAGGCCGCGTGACTTTGTAAGGGCCGCCAATGGCTGAGCGGGTCGATGCCTCAAAACTGGGTAGATCGGCGGCCGCCACTAACGGCGACCAAGACCAAGCTCTAAAGCCATCTTGCTGCAGCATGTTACGTTTGCCAAACTGCACAAACTCATCCTCAGAAACCTGCTCGCTATTATCGAACAAGCTCGCTAGGGCGACGATTTGCTGCAGATTAGCCTCTTGAAAACTTTCAATATTACTAATCACGGCATTAGATTGGATCTGAAACTTATCCTGCAACTGTTGGCGCTGATTCATATTTGAGTAGTAATAAATCCCCACACAAAATAAAAAGCCCACCAGCAAAGGAATGCCCGTCTGAATGCGGCGAGCACGCCAGATAGTCCGCTTATCAAATAGCAACATAGTCAAAGGGATAAAGATCACGGCGCCGAGCAAATCCCCCGTCCACCAATTCACTAAACTTCCCAGTAAATCAGATGGTGGAATCGTACCGTTGATCACTAAGGCACTGTTGCCAAAAACGGTCGCCACAATACAAGTTAAGGCTAAGCTCAAGCAGGATTTAATAACGGTATTAGGATTATCTAAGGTGAATAAATGATCGACTCGGCCAAGAACATGGGCTGAAAGCACAGCCTGTATACAAGACCCAATCGAGATAGCAAAGGGTAACCAACCAAAATGGATATGCCCGCCAATATTGATGTTAATCAGCAGCGAACCAATTAACACGCCAACCCAAGGGACATATTCTTTCCACAGGATACATGCGGCAATAGCAATCCCTGCAGCAGGCCAAATCGCCGCAGAATATCCAGGCGGCAAAGCAATCATCAAGCCTAATTTACCTACAACAATGTAAGCTAAGGCGATGAAAATATTTACCTTAAGGTATGGGGTAATTGACTTTATGTGTAATCCTTTAAACTGCCATAGTTACAATATTCAGAATCATAATGCCCTACTCGTTAACTCAATCTCAAGTAGATATCTGGGCAGTGATAAAATCACAGTCTAATAATCGTTTTACCTAATGTAAATAGCGTAAATGACTGACACAACCATTGTTTTAACTTGATGTTTTTATTTGAGATGCCCATCTCAAATCCGCTTAACCAAACTTAACTCGCATCAAAAATCAGCATGCAAAAATGTGCGGCGAGCAAGGGTAAACAGCAGTGTCATTCGTATGCGATAAAAGCGACTGTTGGCTAAAACCCACATGCTTATGATGGCATTAATCCACGCCATACCGTCGCTATTGCATCAACTTTAGCCAAAACGAATAAATGAAGCGCCTCACACATTTTTATTTTATGAGAACCAAATCAGTTGAATTTAGGTTAATTTTGTAAATTTATTGATTTAATTTAGTTTTAATTAAGGTTTTTTTAACGCTTAGGCCCTTTTACCGCGGGGATCCGCTTTCATTCAATAGCCGCTTCTTGGTATCCTCCAGCCGCATAAAAAAGTTGCATGCTGAATATTTTTTGTTCTGCCAACTGACTCCCTTTCCCGTTCAACCGGACCCGTTAATTGAAATTAGCTCTTAGCCAATTCATTGCTGAAAGATTGAACCTGATTATTCGGTTTTCAACCTTTAGCATGACAAACCTAACCCTGTTTTTCGGGTTATTGTTTGTGCTGCCTGTAGCTGACGTTTTGTACGTATTGATCGGCGGTTGTGTCGATATTAGTGAACTCATCAGCCTCAGCAATGGCTTTTTAGTCGAGTTTATCGGCGCCAGTCTGCTCAGCCTGTTATTGCTCAACCCCCTCGTTATTCTGCAGTTATGGCATTTAATCGACTGCTGCTTCAAATTTTTCAATAATCTCGATTTAACTAACGCTTCACTTTTTTTAGCACCCCCAAGGCTAAAATCCCTCGAACATACCGCCCACGGTTGTCGCGCCCCACCATTTTAACCCTCTGTTTTTAAATTCAAATTAAGCATTAAGCGCTGAAAGCTGATCTTCGATTTCGTCGGGATGGCGGCACATTTTTGTGTCATTCCTCTTGGGTCTCAGGATTTGCGCTCAGATAACGCCGCTTAGTGCGACTGCCGGTTCACGCTTGGCAGAGTTGTAAACCTTAGGGTTAGAGGAATCTTCCTTTGTTAATTCGAAAATTAAGTAAAGCGGCAATCGCGGCAGTAGCATTCATGCTCGCGGGTTGTGATGGCGGTGTGTTGGACCCTAAGGGCCAAATCGGTATCGATGAAAAACACCTGATTATCGTCGCCACCCTACTCATGCTCATTGTTGTTATCCCTGTGATTGCCATGACATTGTACTTCGCGTGGAAATATCGCGATGGCCGTGATCAAGAAATCTATGCGCCTAAATGGGCACACTCAACGGCGATTGAAACCGTCGTGTGGATAGTGCCGATTGTGATCGTAATAGTGCTAGGTGTGATCACTTGGGGTTCGACCCATGATCTTGATCCATATAAGCCTTTAGTGCACGAAGCTAAACCCGTCACGGTTGAAGTGGTGTCGCTGGACTGGAAATGGTTATTCATTTACCCAGAACAAGGCGTGGCATCGGTCAATGAGTTGGCGTTTCCAGCCAATGTGCCGGTGAACTTTAAGATCACCTCTGACACTGCGATGAACTCCTTCTTCATCCCTCAGTTAGGCAGCCAGATTTACTCTATGGCGGGCATGACCACTAAATTGCATTTGATCGCTAACGAGCCAGGCACCTTCGACGGTATCTCGGCTAACTACAGCGGCGCCGGATTTGCGGGCATGAAATTTAAAGCGATTGCTACTCAAACACCTGCCGACTTCGATGCATGGGTTGCCAAGTTAAAGCAACAGGGCAAAACATTGGACTCAGCGGCCTACGCCACACTGGCTAAACCGAGTGAATACAATCCGGTTGAATACTTTGGTTCAGTGAGCAAAGGGATGTTTGACCAAATCGTGATGCAGTACATGCACATGGACTCACATGACGGCATGAAAGGTATGCACGACATGGCACATATGGCAGGCGAGCACGCGATGGAAAATAAACAGAACATGGCCGACATGGATAGCTCAACACCTTCTGTACCGTCATCAACACAGGACTCATCCACAGAACCTTTATCCTTAGAGCACTCATCCACTCAAAAAGTGGAGGCGGAGTAATCATGTCATTTCTCGGTAAATTAAGCTTAGATGCGATTCCGTATCACGAGCCTATCATCATGGTGACCTTAGCGGTCGTCGCAGTGGTAGGTTTGTATATCGCAGCCTTGATCACTAAACACAAAAAATGGAGCGTACTTTGGAACGACTGGTTAACCTCAGTTGACCATAAACGCCTCGGTATCATGTACATAGTGTTAGCTTTGGTGATGCTCATTCGTGGCTTCTCCGATGCCATTATGATGCGTACCCAGCAAGCACTCGCCACCAACGGCGCCGCAGGTTATCTGCCGCCTGAACATTACGACCAAATCTTCACCGCCCACGGCGTGATCATGATTATCTTTATGGCGATGCCATTTATGATAGGCCTGATGAACTTAGTGTTGCCGCTGCAAATTGGTGCCCGCGACGTTGCCTTCCCATTCTTGAACAACCTCAGCTTCTGGCTTACCGCCTCGGGCGCTGTGTTGATCAATATTTCATTGGGTTTAGGTGAATTTGCTAAGACAGGTTGGGTGGCGTATCCACCACTCTCAGAGCTGGCTTACAGTCCGGGGGTTGGGGTCGATTACTATATCTGGGCACTGCAGATTTCGGGCATAGGGACGACCTTAACCGGGGTGAACTTTATCGCCACCGTACTGAAGATGCGTGCCCCAGGCATGAAGCTGATGCAAATGCCAATCTTCACTTGGACTTGTACGTGGGCGAACATATTGATCGTCGCGTCATTCCCAATCTTAACCGCTGTGTTAGCCCTGCTGACACTCGACCGTTACATGGATTTCCACTTCTTCACCAATGACGGTGGCGGTAACGCCATGATGTATATCAACCTGTTTTGGGCGTGGGGACATCCTGAAGTTTACATCCTGATTTTGCCTGCTTTTGGTATTTTCTCCGATGTGATCTCAACCTTTACCTCTAAGCGTCTGTTCGGTTACACCTCTATGGTGTGGGCGAGTGGTGCGATTTCAATTTTAGGTTTCATCGTTTGGTTACACCACTTCTTCACCATGGGCTCAAGTGCCAACGTCAACGCCTTCTTCGGGGTGATGACTATGGTGATTGCGGTTCCAACTGGGGTGAAACTGTTTAACTGGTTGTTCACTATCTACCGTGGCCGCCTACGTTTAACGGTACCTGTGTTGTGGACGCTGGGCTTTATGGTGACTTTCACCATAGGCGGCATGACAGGGGTGTTATTAGCCTTACCGGGTGCCGACTACGTCTTACATAACAGTTTGTTTTTAATCGCGCATTTCCATAACACTATTATTGGTGGTGCGGTATTTGGTTATTTAGCAGGCTTTGCTTATTGGTTCCCTAAAGCGACAGGTTTCCACTTAAATGAGCGTTTAGGTAAAGCGTCATTCTGGTGCTGGCAAATCGGTTTCTATGTGGCCTTTATGCCGCTGTACGTACTGGGCTTTATGGGTATGACACGCCGTATCAACCACATTGATAACCCAGCGTGGAACGTGTGGATTTACTTAGCCGCCGTGGGTGCTTGCATCATCATGGTCGGTATCATTCTGCAGTTTATCCAACTGTACGTGAGTATCCGTGACCGCGACCAAAACCGCGACACCACGGGCGATCCATGGAATGGCCATACTTTAGAGTGGTCAACCGCTTCTCCACCGCAGTTCTATAACTTCGCTAAGCTGCCACAGGTTGCTGATATCGATGCCTTTACCGATGCGAAAGAAAAAGGCGTGGCTTATCAACGTCAAAAACACTACCAAGCTATCCATATGCCGAAAAATACCCCAAGCGGTATCTTAATGGCGCTAGGGATCACTGCCGCGGGTTTTGCCGCTATTTGGCACATCCTGTGGTTAGCCATTGTGGGCTTAGTGGGCGCTTTCGTGGTGTTCCTGTTCCGTGCTTATAACAATGACGTCGACTATTACGTGCAACCCGATGAAGTGGCTCGCATTGAAAATGCCCACTTAAACAATGTAGTAAGGGGCTGATATGAGTATTGCAATCCCAGCAGATTTAGAAGTAGCTCACGCAGAAGATCACCACGAGCACCATGATACGAGTGGCAACACTCTGTTTGGCTTTTGGATTTACCTGATGACCGACTGCATTTTGTTTGCCTCGGTTTTCGCAACCTATGCTGTGCTCTACATGAACACGGACGGTGGCGTTTCGGGTAAAGACATTTTCGAATTGGACTTTGTGCTGATTGAAACTGCCGCCCTGCTCGTTAGTAGTATTACCTACGGTATGACGCTGATTTTTGCTAAGCGCCACAACAAAGCCGCGACCTTGGCTTGGTTACTCGTCACCTTCGCCCTCGGTTGTGTGTTTATCGGGATGGAAGTCTATGAATTCCATCACCTGATTGAACACGGTAATGGCCCACAACGCAGCGCTTTCCTGTCGTCCTTCTTCACCCTTGTCGGTATGCACGGCTTGCACGTGACCGCAGGTCTGATTTGGATGGCGATCATGATGATTGAAGTGACGAAAACTGGTTTAGGTAATCGCAGCATCACCCGCCTGAGCTGCTTAAGCTTGTTCTGGCATTTCCTCGACATAGTGTGGATTTGTGTATTCACGGTCGTGTATTTATTGGGAGCACTTTAATGAGCGCACATAGTCATACTCATAAGCCTAGCCATGGCACTGACGATCTGGCAGCGAGCATTAAGTCATATCTAATGGGCTTTGTGCTGTCAGTGGTATTAACCGCCATTCCGTTTTGGGCGGTAATGACCCATCACTTCGAGAAAGCGACTAACCTTAGCTTAGTGCTAGTAATGGCGATAGTGCAGATAGTGGTACATCTTAAGTACTTCTTGCACTTAGATTTCTCGAAAGAAGGCAAAGTAAATACCTTCTCCTTCCTGTTTACCGCCCTGATTATTGTCATGGTAGTCGGCCTGTCGGTGTGGATCATACTCGAAGCCAACGCTTTGATGATGTAACGAGAAACAGTCTATGCAAATACAAGACAGATTTATGTCACCGCAATGGAAAGCACGCTTCAAAGGGTATGTGCAGGTTACTAAGCCTGGCATCATTTTCGGGAATCTGATTTCCGTTGCTGGCGGTTTTTTATTAGCCGCCAAAGGCGACGTAAATCTGGTCTTGATGCTAGCGAGCTTAGTAGGATTGTCCTTGGTCGTTGCCTCGGGTTGCGCAATCAATAACTGTATTGACCGTGATATCGACGCCAAGATGCAGCGAACCTGCAAACGCGTGACCGTCACGGGCGAAATTGCCGTGGGTAACGTACTCGCGTTTGGACTCGCCTTAGGCGTATTGGGCTTTAGCATCTTAGCCTTGTTTACCAATGCATTAGCCCTGCTATTTGCCGTTATTGGTTACATTGTTTATGTGGGGGTTTATAGCCTCTACATGAAACGTAACTCAGTGTATGGCACTTTGGTTGGCAGCTTCTCGGGCGCAGTACCGCCCGTGGTTGGCTATTGCAGTGTGACAGGGCAAATGGACATGGGCGCGGCTATTTTGCTGTTGATGTTCAGTCTATGGCAGATGCCACATTCTTACGCCATCGCGATTTTCCGTTTTAATGACTATGCGGCAGCCAATATTCCTGTTCTACCGGTTGCAGAAGGCATGACCAAAGCAAAACTGCATATCGTGCTTTATATTGCCGTGTTCGCCTTAGTCAGTGCACTGTTGCCACTCGCGGGTTACACAGGTATCGCCTTTATGGCGGTCACCTGCGCCACCAGCCTGTGGTGGCTTGCCATGGCATTAAAAGGTTATCGCCACGGCGTCGACATGCAACGCTGGGCTCGCCAAGTGTTTGGTTTTTCAATCATCACTATTACGGCGCTCAGTGTGACTATGGCGCTCGACTTCCAAGTCGTGAGTCAGGCGCCACTGCTCACCTTAGTGAAGTAAATCCTAAGCTTTCAGCTAATGGTCTAGTCCTGAAATAAGTTGATAATACAAAAGCGCTAACCTAGATTAGCGCTTTTTTTCTCCCTTAAAACAGCCCCCTGATGTATCACTTCTAAGTGAACATCATTCGCCACCACATACCAGGCAGACTAGTAAAGCCAGTGGTGTAGTGTTTTAACTCGCCATCTTTAAAGATCATAATGGTTGGCGTCGCCTGCAATGACCAATCACGGGCAATCTTGCTGTCACTATCGTTAATAGTGTCAAAGCCATAATCCTGATGCTGAAGATATTTTCTCAGTTTCTCATCCTCCCCCGAATTCATGGCAACCGTCACCACGGGGTAATAGGCAGACATTTGATTGACCGCCGGACTGACAAAATTACACACAGGGCACCAAGTACCCCAAAAGTACACCAATACCGCCTGATCTTGGCTGAGCGTGGTAATATCAAGCATCTCCCCAGCCAAGGTCGTCCCTTGTAGCTGCGGCAAATTATCCCGTGGGATATCTTTGCCACGCCAGATGTCCATCACGCTGGTCACGATAATGACAATGAGCAGCAAAAGTGTCAGCTGTTTAATCCAGCCCAATATGCGTTTAGGTAAAGATATCGAAACTTGTTCGGCGCTCATATTTTCAGTTTCCTTTGGCTGCATCTTAACTGCTCTTCTGCGTCTTATCTTTAGCGGCAATCGCGGCTTCAAGCTGCTCTTTTAACACTTCGTAAGGCACTAATCCGGGAATAAGCGTATCGGCCACTATCATACTTGGCGTGCCACCTATGCCTAACTCATTCATTAATTTCACATTATCATCGACCATTTTAGCGACGCGCTCATCTGTGTTGCCGACCCAGCGCTCGGTTGCCGTCAGTTTAGCGACCTTAGCGATGGCGGCGGCATCGAGTCCACGCGGGCTCGACATCAACATATCCTTCACCTTGAGATACTTTTCAGGCTCGTTTAACCAAACCGTTTGGGCGAAATCGACCGCCATTTTGGAGCCTTCGCCCTGCAGCGGCACCATTTTGACTATGATTTTTAACTGCGGAAATTCTTCAATCAGCTGGTTCAGCGAAGGCTCGATTTTCTTGCAGTATGGGCAGTTAAAATCGGTGAAGTACACCATCTCAATCTCAGGTGCCGCAGCGCCCTTCCACGGATCGCTTTTGGTCTCATACATAGCTTTATGATGAGTCACAAGACTGGTTTGCATGGCTGTATTTGCCCCCTCTTGCTCCCTTGCTTGCCACGCAATAATCGCCTCTCTCATTAGGTCAGGATCATTGATCAAGGCATCTTTAAGAATCGCTCGCACCTCTTGTTGCTGCGCCGCCGATAAACTGCTGTCCTTGGCATAGGCCATGGTGCTCACCGAAGGCAAGGAAACCACCAGCATTGCCATGGCGACACCCGAGACAGCAAACATCTGCAACTTGCGATGTTTGAATAAAGAGCTAAATTTCGACATCTTAGTGCCTCCGATGACTTGAGTATTCTGCATTGATTCAGTGATGTTTTGTGCTTCAATTGTCTGTTTCATAATCGATTTCCATTGTTTCAGGTCAGGGGCTTCCTGACCTGAGTATTTGTTGAGTGTCACTCGACTCGCTATTGAATGAGACTCGCCAGTGATATTGCCGAGTGACATGTCCGAGTGAACGGCTGGTCGTTAGCGTTATTTCCCTGCCGCTACGGATGACTTTTCAGGGGACGCAGAGGCCTGTTCAATCGCAGCAAGCACAAGGTCAGTCGATAGAATTTCCGGTAACTCAATCCCTTGCGGTGCACCCGGGCCGTAAACCACGTTGAATGGCACCCCGAAACGATTATGGCTTTGCAGGTAGTGAGTTATGGGCTCAGAAGGCGTGGTCCAATCGCCCTTCATCGGCAAAATATGCGGCTGTTGCAACAGGCTATAGACTGGATCTTGCAAGATCACGCCAACTTTATTGGCCTTACAGGTAATGCACCAATCGGCAGTGACATCGACAAACACAGTTTTGCCTTGGGCAACCTGCTGATTAATCAATGCTTGATCCAATGGCGTCCAAGCAAGGTCCGCAGGTAAAGGTTTAGCCCACTGGTTCGCCGTCATAAATGCGATAATCGCCGACAGTAAAATGCCGATACCTAAGCAGCTCACGATGGCAATCGCGCCATACTTTTTAGCCATAAACACCATAAATATCAGTGTAATGACACCCGCTAACGGCCACAGGTAGAGCACATCAATAAAGCTGGCCAACAGGCTAATGAGCCACAAACTGGTGATGAGCAACATGCCGGAGAAAAACACTTTAACTGTATTCATCCAACGGCCAGGTTTAGGGAAATAATCCGCCACTTGCGGGAATGCCGCCACGATTAACCAAGGGAACGCCATACCCACGGCCAACGCGGTAAAGATGGCAAACAGGCTCAGTACATCGGCGCCCAAGGCGAAAGCGACCGCAGTCCCCAAAAATGGTGCACTGCACGGTGTCGCCAGTAGCGTCGCAAACATGCCCTGTAAAAAATGGCCGCTGTTATTATTGCCGCCCGTTGTCGCCAACTTGGTTTGCACGTTAGAGGGTAAGTTGATCTCAAACACACCTAACATATTGAAGGCAAACACTGTGGTCACCAGCGCCATAAAGCCGATAAACCAAGGGTTTTGGAACTGCACACCCCAACCAATCGCTTGACCCGTGAGCTTAAGCATTAAGATAAAGCCAGCCAGTAACCAGAATGAGGCCAATATCCCCAGCGCTGATGCGATGAACTGTTGGCGGATTTGATTACGCTCAAGATCAGGCGCAGCAACCACTGAACTGAGCTTCATGCCAAGCACTGGTAACACGCAGGGCATGACGTTTAAGATCAAACCACCAATAAGCGCCAGCAGTATCATGCCAAATATCGAGGTACTTGCTTGAGTAATCACCACAGGCTTAACCTCGGCGCTGTATTCCAACGCCCGCTCGCTATCGGCGACAGTCATGTTAAGCGATTTACCCAAAACTTCAGGCTCGCCCAGCCAACTTTTACCACTGAAAATACCGACCAATTGCTTGCCGTTAGCATCACTTTCGCTTGGCTTTAAGCTCACTAGCTTGAATGTGGTATCTGGCTCGCCATCAATAATCACTGTGGGTTGCTGCCAGTTGGCATTATTGAGCCTGACTTCAAGTTGGCCTTTGGCGGCATCCCAACCCATTGTCATGGCAGGATTTTGGCCCTCTTGGGTCAACACTTTTTGTGGCACAAGCGACACGGCCTTGTTGTAGGCCAACATGGCATCGGTATCCGCTTGCAGCGCATTGGGTGTGAAGTCGAGACTAATCTGATAATCCGTTAGTACACAGATAGTGGTACAGGTCGACAAGGTCACTTTGCCACGCAGCTGAGTTGGAGCAGCGATATCATCGACTTTTAGGGTTAAGGGAAAGGTGGTATTACCTTTGTAACCAAAGGTTTGCAATCCCAATAATGAGAATTCCTCTGGCGTAGGCCATCTCCAATCCACTTGCTGTAGATTGCCAGAGCCATCCCACTTGATGGTAGGCGCAATACCGCCTTCTCCAGGGCTGCGCCAATAGGTTTTCCAATCGCCCTCAAGTTGTACTTCAAGCACAGCGGGCAAAGTATTCGTTGCGGAATCAACTTCGCCCGTCAGCATAAAACGTACTTTGGCTGGCGGGTGATTATCGTTAACTAACCACCCCGTCGATGCGGCCAATAGCGACGGACTCGTCACTATCAAGGCGAGTATCCAGAATCTGGTTAACATGGATTTTAATGTACTCATTTTGTCCCCATTGGCATGAACTGTTCGTTATGCCCTGTAAATGCTTGCTTTACTGCTTAACTCTGCCCCCATTACAAAGGGCGTGATGGCTTAAGAAAAATCAGTGTGATAGCAGGCTTAATTCAAGAAATTTGATCGGAGATAGGATGTGTAAAAGCGGACGTTCTGCAGCTGGGTAATGGTCCTTTCAACCGGTAAACGGGTAAGAAAAGCCAACTATCGAGCTAGAGAATGGGCGCCAGAATAAACTCACCTATCAGTTTGATAAGTAAATTATTTCTATTCTTGAAAGCGACAGAGAGTGAGATGTATTCGCCTAGGTTTAGCTTGATAACCTTGTATGGGTAACAGTGTTATCACGCGGGAGGCGCGGGGAAGTAACGGAAGTAGGAACAACAGGATAAGAAATGGAATGGAACTCGGAGCATCGATACAGGTTCGGATCGATTTCTCAGACAATTCACATTTTTTAGGCTCGCTTTTGACCAGCTCAGTACCCGCCGCTTGGGCATCGACGTGACTAGCCATATTGCTTGAAGCTGAGCTGCTGTTTAAAGCTGAACTTGAGTTTAAAACTGAGTTGGCGTTAAAACCAGCTCCAGAAAAAGACGTAGCCGACATCGCTTGCGCGCTCGGCTCTTTGAGCAACAAGTTAAGTATTCCACTGTTTTGAGTCAAACAGAACAAGGTCAGAATGGTAAACACCATCACGCCCCATAAGTTGCCTGTTTTCTTAGTCAATAACGTAAAAATTTGGATTTCTCGTCGTCTTATTCTTTGATAATAAAGATAAAAAATGAGTGTCTTTCAACAGATAGCTGCAGATAAGACCGGCGGATTGTAACAATAGTTCATCAACAAGCAAATTAATTTGCCTTGCCTGAAAAATAGATACAGACAAAGCTTATGCCGAAAACCCGCCATCAATCATCAAACTCGCACCTGTAATGTAGCCAGCTTCAGGACCCGCGATAAAAGCGACAAAACTGGCAATCTCTTCGGCTTTACCAAAGCGACCCAGAGCACCCATCGCCTTGATTGGCTCAGATGAATCACCGTTATCAGGGTTCATATCGGTATCCACAGGGCCTGGCTGAATGTTGTTCACCGTAATGGCTCTTGGACCTAAATCCCGTGCTAACCCTTTGGCCAAACCGACTAATGCCGATTTACTCATGCCGTAAATCGCACCACCTACAAACGGAATACGCTCAGCGTTGGTGCTACCGATATTGATGATGCGGCCGCCGTCATTCATGTGTAGCGCCGCTTCTTGGCTCGCCACAAACACACTGCGCACGTTAGTGTTAATTGTTCGTTCCCAGTCTTCTAACGTCAGATTTTCGATGCTATCCCAAATCAGCGTGCCCGCATTATTAACCACTATATCTAAGCGACCGAAATGCGCTTTTGTCTCGCGAATCGCACGACGGATTGCCTCTGGCTCTGTGCTATCAGCCTTAATGGCAATGGCTTGACCACCCTGCGATATAACTTCATCCACCAGCAATTGTGACTGCGCCTCAGAAGACACATAGGTAAAGGCAACCGCTGCGCCGTCACTCGCTAAACGCTTAACAATGGCGGCACCGATACCACGACTACCACCTTGTACAAAAGCCACTTTACCTTGCAGATTATTTGACGATTTCATAGTTAGCTCACTCAATAGGGATAAAAAATTTATGGTATAGAAAACGTTACTTATCAATCATAAATTAACCATTGACCAGTTATTAACGCTCATTTTCATACTGTGGTAGTAGCTTACGCGATTCACTTTCCATGATTAAGTCACCAAAATGACCATCACTAAGTCCTTCAAGGAATTAATTGCCGTGATAAATAATCAATTTGTTGAGATACGCCATTTCGTCACAGTTGCACAACTCGGCAGTTTTACCTTAGCGGCGCAGGCGTTAGGCATGACTGGTTCGGCACTCAGTAAAAGCATAGTGCGATTAGAAACCCGCTTAGGTACTAAGCTGCTGCACCGCACCACAAGGCGGGTGAGCTTAACCAATGATGGCGATTCATACCTCACAGATTGCCAAAATGCTATGGCAATCCTAGACAATGCACAGAGCCGACTCGGCAGCGAACAGCAAATTCCCTCAGGTCGAGTGCGAGTGGATTTACCCGTCACATTTGGGCGGCGATATATACTGCCAACCCTATTATCACTATCGCAAAAATATCCCAAGCTCGAGTTATCTATCACCTTCAACGATAGAATGACCGACTTATTCAGTGACGGCATTGATTTGGCGGTGCGTGTCGGACAACTCGGCGACACTGTGGATTTAGTCGCCCGTAGATTAGGAGAACAACGCCGAGTAATCTGCGCATCTCCCGCCTATTTCGCTCGACTTGGTACGCCACAAGACAAAGCAGATCTCAGCCAGCACCAATGCATTGTCGGCTGGCCGCTTGGGCAGCAACATCGCTGGTTACTTAAAAATGAGGATGGGATTATCGAGGCTTATGACATTCCAGTACGCCACGAAATCGCTGATTGCGAAGCCATTTTAGCGGCCACACTGGCGGGAGTGGGTTTAGCGCAAGTGCCTATATGGTTGGTTGAGGACTATCTTAAAACTGGTGAACTTATCTCGGTACTGGACGAACTCGCCAGTGACGACACACCCATCCACTTGATTTGGCTTAAAACCCCTTACCTCCAACCCAAGCTACGGGTGATCATCGAAGAACTGGTCGACTTAGCGAAAGCGCCCAAAAGCAGATTTAAGGCAGGATAAGTAAAAGGCCTCGACTAAGCGCGACCTTTCACTTTGGGACTAACGGCTATTTATTTTGATGTACAGATTGGTCATAGAGAGTGATCGCTTTGCTGAGCGCGTCAAAATCCGCCGAACACAAATACCGCTTTAAGCTTTCAAACTTTTCGGCAGGCCAATCGTAGATTTTTAACGCCAGTAACTCAGTAATGACGTCTTTATCAAACCGATACTTGATTAATTTCGCAGGTGATCCCGCCACAATACTGTAGGGTTCGATATTTTGAGTGACTACACTATTTGCGGCAACAACCGCACCTTCACCTATCGTCACCCCAGGCATCAGCATACATCTCATACCTAACCAAGCCCCATCACCAATATGAGTATCGCCTTTGCCTACATAGGCCTCCTCGATGAAATCCATAAAGGGATATAAACAAAACCAATCCGCTCTATGCGTATGATTTCCGCCCATTAAGATCACAACATCGGCGGCGATACACACATAGTTCCCGATATAAAGTTTATCGATAGGCCACTTAGGCTCCCACTCACGGCTCACTTCATCACCATGAAGATATCTCACTGCGGATCCCTCAAAGCCAGCATCCCAGCAATCACTGTAATAGCTATGTAGGCCTTTGACTATTATATTGGGATTGGTGACCACCTCATGCAATAACTGAACTTTTGACCAATGCTTGTTCTGCATTGTAAATCCTCTTTATAAACAAAATAATAAATATAAGACATCATGTTATGAGAAGTTTCACATTAGAATAGTCAGTGAATATGCGGTTGTTTTAGCAGAGGAATGAGTTTCATATAAAAGTCATAAGTGGGTATCAAAAAGAAAATAGCCCATAACGCTGAAATATCGACATGAGCTATGCCGGCCGACATGTTAACCACCATAGCCCGCCGCTGCAAAGCTATGATGGTTAGTTAAGTCACACGCTTAGACAATGACTTGAGGGTGAAAAACATTTTAATCGTAAAAATATCCCACTTTTTTGCCGCGCAATAAAATCTAATCAATCATATTTACCTTTATATAAATCTTGAACCATTGTTTGATATAGCCCTGATTTCTGTATTTTTTCAAAGCCAGAATCATACTTTTCTACAAAAGCTTCGACATTAGGGTAATTTTTAGAAAACATGAGGAAGGAGAAATTTTCATCATACGCTAAAGGGTGTATTTGAATTTTAGCTTGTTCTTCAGCAGATAAATCGCGTATCAGTTTCCGCCCCACGGCTTCATTTACAAGGAACGCGTCAAAACGTTTAGCAAGTAGCATCTTGATTCCCTGTGGGTATTCGTTTAACTCTTGAACTTTAACTCCTATCTCAGTCAGTGCTTTAACATAGTAATCGGCTCGGTTGCACCCGATAGTAAATTGTTTAAGATCACTCATGATCTTCCAATCAAACTGACTATCAATTCGTTCAATAAATACGCTGCGAGAAACGATTATCGGTTTCTTACTGAACAGATATTGGGCTTTACGATCTTCTTGAATGGACCAACCGGGTGACGCGAGAAAATACCCATTACCGGTTTCGACTTCAATACGAGCCCAAGGTTTGAACTCGAATTTTGCGGTAATTCCTTCCTGCTCAAAAGCGATTGTGACCACATCGTTTAAAAAACCCAATCCTTTCAATTTAGCGCCAGCATACGGAGACCATTCTCCGCTACCGATAAGAACATCTTGGTTTGCAGCCGAAACAAAGGCACTCATAGTTAAAATCAGGAACAGCAGAAACTTACTCATCAATTTCTCCTAAAATATTCCAACTTTCTTTTTATTCACTTAGAAACTAAGTCAAACCACCAGCGAGCTAACCCTAACAAGATGTTTTTATATCATTAATGAATCACCATATTTTTCAAAAAGATAATCGGTAGTCCTATAGAGATAAGGCTCAAGTTTAGTTGAGCCAGTCAAAAACACAAAAAGATAGGCGAATCCTTTTGCTCGAAAGTCGCATAAAACAGGATTACAGCTTATTTTCCGCCATGATTCTCGCTATGCATAAGCAGGTAATCTCATGGGCGTAATGACACAAAACTTGACCTATCAAATGATAATCAATATCATTACAGCATTATTAATATTCTTGCCTATACCGTATGACGTCGGTCAATATTTCTTCTCCTATCAATAACCTATATAGAGATAACCAGTTTTGGCTACGCGGCTGGCTATACTCACGCGTGGGTTGTTCAGAAACAGCGGCCGACCTAGCCCAAGATACATTTCTACGTTTGTTAAAAACCGGAAATTTACCGCCTTCAGGCGAATCTCGGCGTTTTTTAACCCGCATTGCCAAAGGATTGATGATTGACGCTTATCGTCGGCAGAAGATTGAAGAAGCCTACCTAGAAAGTTTGAGCTTGATGCCAGAAACATTCATACCTGGGCCAGAGATCCATCATGTCATCATTGAAACACTCGCTGAAATTGCCGTTATGCTCGATAACTTGCCGGATAATGTGCGCTTGACGCTGTTACTGCGCCAGATAGAGGGTTTAAGCTATGCCGACATTGCTAAGCAGCTATCAGTCTCTGTTTCATCGGTAGAAAAGTACGTTGCGCGAGGCTTAGCGGCCTGCTGCCTCGCGCTGGAATCCTATTAGTCATGCCTGCCAATCAATCTGGGGCCGAGAATATCGGGCAGGAAAACAACTGCGATGCCATTGAAGCGGCGGCTGGCTGGATGGCACGTCTGTTGGCGGATGACGCTACCGAGCAGGATAGTATTAACTGCCAACAATGGCGTGACCAAAGTTCACTTCACGAACAAGCATGGCAACGCATGTGCCAGATCACTGGCAAGTTCGCCTCCTTACCTAAGGGTACAGGCATCCAAGTACTTGAAAAAGTTAGCCAGTCCGTCGTATCACGTCGGCGTTTCCTCAATGTTTTAGCGCTGGCAGGGATTGGCGTCACCGCGACTTGGCTTGGCGCGTCACAGACTCGACTTGGCCGGAGTCTGCAGGCTCAATACCGCACCGGCGCAGACGAAACTCGCACCTTTACTCTTGAAGATGGCACCCGCTTAACACTAAACATAGATACTGCGGTGGATGTGGATTTCTCCGCCGAGAAGCGGCAAATACAACTCCATCAAGGAGAGATTTTGATCAAAACGGGTCATGAATCTCCCCGTCGCCAATTCTTAGTCACCACTCACTTTGGCCAACTAATCGCGTTAGGTACTGAGTTCTGCATCCGCCAATACGAACACTATGCCCGTGTAGCCGTAATCGAGGGCGCAGTAGAAGCTTATGCTGCCAGTGGTGTTAAGCCACAACGAGTAGATGCAGGCCAACAAACTCGGTTTGATAAGACAATGATTGCGCCTCCTGAACCGCTACAAAACGCAGCGATAAGTTGGCGCCATGGCAAGCTAGTGGCAGAAGGGATGCGGGTAGCAGATTTTATCGAGGAGATCGGCCGCTATCGACCCGGCTTCACGCTATACGATAGTGCTGTGGCCAATTTGACCATCAGCGGCGTATTTTCTCTGCAAGATACCGACCTTGCCCTACAAAGCCTTGCAAGCAGCCTGTCAGTAGAACTGCAATATCGCACCGCTTACTGGGTCAAAGTGATCCCAGCCCGCTAAAACCTTAACGCTGAAAATTATTTTCAAAAATTTTTACGGGTTTTGCGATCTCGTTCGGAATAGTAGATAGAACCTATTAACTTTCCCCCTTGGGACTCTCTATGCATTCCGTTGAATTTGGCCGTTCGCGACCAAAAAAATACCGCGCTAACTACTTGTCCCTTATGGGCCTGAGTTTCACCGTCATCTTAAGCATTACAGCACCACAGCCATCACTGGCTCAAACTGTCGATGTTGATGCTAGACAAATCAACAAGCTACAACATTATCAGATTAAGGCGGGCACGCTCGATGCTGTACTCAACAGCTTTGCTCTGGCCGCGAATATTGATCTGTCGATATCTTCAGCACTCACTCGGGGTAAAACCAGCTTAGGGCTAGAGGGACAATACTCGATTGAAGCAGGCTTGCAAAAGATACTGGCGGGGACGGGTTTACAGGTCACATCGCGCCTTGAAGGGCAATATATTCTCGGCAAGGCGACCGCGGCAATAGTGTTGGCACCCATAACTGTTATCAGCGCTGCGGGTTATGAACAGGATATCAAAAATGCGCCAGCGAGCATTAGTGTGCTTTCAGGCAAGGATCTAGAGCAACGCAAATTTAATTCACTACAAGATATCGCGCGGGAAATTCCCGGAGTCAATGTTATTGGCTCTGGCGCACAGAGCGGAATATCCATACGCGGTATGGAGAAGGGTTATACGTTAGTGCTCGTTGACGGCAAGCGGGTACGCTCGGACACGGGAAATCCGCGAGGATTGAACAACGAAGATCTCGATAGCAATTTTATCCCTCCCGTTGCGTCGATTGAGCGCGTCGAAGTGGTTCGTGGACCTATGAGTTCTCTCTACGGTAGCGATGCAATGGGCGGCATCATCAATATCATTACCAAAAAAACACCCGAACATTGGAGTGCTAGCGCGGGCTATAGTTTGCGCGTGCCAGACAGCAGCGCTATGGGGAATCAAAACCAACAGGATATCTATATTTCGGGGCCGCTGGTTAAAGATCTACTTGGTGCTTCCATTTGGGGAAATCAAGCCGTACAGGACGAAGACAAATATTACGGTGGATATCAGGAGTCGACTAAGAAAACGCTTGGCAGTAAGTTACGGATCACGCCTCATCGTGACCACGAAGTCATCCTTGACTACTCAAAGGCGAGTCAGCGCTACATTGGCAATCCTGGCGGCGTGCTACTGCCTAATGCCAGAGGTAGCATTGACCGCGAATGGACCCGAGATGCATGGAGCATTGCCTACAATGCCTTGTTCGATCTTGGCGAACTAGAACTGAAATACTATGAAGAAGATTATGAAAGACTGACTTATCCTGCTGCAGCTGATTTCACTACAGGATCAACAAACAAAGTCAGCGATGCACGCTTCATTACAGGTGTGGATAGCCATACTCTGACTTTCGGTGGTCAATGGACTAACGACAAACTAACTAACGGTGATTTAGGCAATGGCTCTCCCCGAAGCTTTGGCACCCGCTCTGTCAGCGATTTCAGTATTTTTGCAGAAGACGAATGGGAGCTGCTCGCAGATAAACTTTATCTCACCCTTGGTGCGCGACTAACGGACAACGAATTTTTTGGTCATCATGTCTCACCTAGAGCATATCTTGTTTTCAATCATAACGATCACTGGACTTTCAAAGGGGGCATCGCCACTGGCTACAAGAGCCCGAAGATTGACCAGATTGATAACACCACAGGCTCTCAACGCGGCGGCGGTACGAGTCAGTTTGTCATTGTTGGTAATCCGGACTTAGAGCCAGAACAAAGCACGAATTATGAAATCGGCGCGCTTTACACTAAAGATGACACGCTAAATATCGGCGCAACGCTATTTTTCAATGACTTTTCCAACAAAATCCTCAACACCAACACCTTCTATTTCGACGATGGTAACGGTGGATATATTCCAGCCTATTGCATTTCAGGTGACGTTGGCACCAAAGACTGCCCAGCTTGGGCCACTTGGCTAAATGCCAAGGGAGCACAGATCCGCGGTGTCGAACTTGAAGGTCACTGGGACATGACTGATACCTTGGCGCTCAAAACGAGTTACACCTATACCGATTCACGAATTGACGCAGACAACGTGATCATCAATACCCCCGCGGGTCCACGCCCTTTCGGTGACACCTTGGCATTGCTGGACGGAAATTCACTCGTCGGTATCCCAAATCATAACGGCTCAATTACGCTCGACTACCAACCTACAGAGGCGCTCTCGGCATTCCTGAGAGGTAATTATGAGGGCGAAATTACCCGAGTCAGCTTCGAACGCAACACGGTCGATAAGAGTGACAAGGATTTGATCACGCTGGACGCAGGTCTGAACTATTCGCTGAACCGCTTTATTAGCTTCAACGTCGGGATAGACAACATCACCGACGCTACACGATTTAAAGTGAATAACGATACTGGGGCCTACCGCTATTCAGAGCGCGGACGTAGCTATTTCGTTAGCGTTAAGACGCAATTCTGAATATGGGCCTACATATCATGCTCGAAAAAGACTCAAGATTATCCCATCAATCGAAGCGCAGCAATCAAAGCGCCGTTAGCAAATGGCTATTCACCACTGGGATGGTGACACACTCAATCGCCATCTGTTTATTGTGCTATTTATCCAGTGCCCAACTTGTTAATACAACAGGAGCTCTGCTTTACCACATGGGCATGCCATGGACGGATGCCGTGGTCGTCACTAGTATGCTGGGGTTTATCTACTTAGTGCTCATTCTATTGTGGGCATTTTCCCGTAACGGCGTCCTGCGAACTTGGCTGAATGTAAGCAGCCTGACGAGTTTTAGTATCTTCATGGCTTGGATAATTGGAGCATTAGCATGAAAGATGGATTCCGTACTCAGATGAGTCTCCTGCACACTTGGGCAGGATTGATATTAAGCGGCTTGCTGTTCGCCATTTTCTGGACCGGCACGCTGTCAGTATTCGATAAAGAAATCGATCGCTGGATGATGCCACACACTCGAATCCACATGGATACAGCAAGGCCATTATCGGTAGACCGCGAGATCATACCTTTACTGGCAGAGCGAGCTGAGGGGGCAAAAGCTTGGACTATAGTGTTACCCGCTGAGCGCAGACCTTTTTTGACATTGGCTTATGATTCTGCAAAGTCACACATAGCACAGCGAAATAGTTTCCACCCGATCACGCTCGAACCGCTTCCGGCTCCAAACACCCGAGGAGCGAGTAACTTTATTTACCCCTTCCATCATAATTTAACCTTACGCCAAAACAACATTGGCGCCCTAATGGTTGGTATTGCGAGCATCGGTATGCTTTGCCTGTTAATTTCCGGCATAGTCATACACCGTAGAATATTTGCCGATTTCTTTACCCTTAGGCTGCTTCGTGGCTTTGGCAGAGCCAATCTCGATATTCATAACCTCACAGGCGTTGTGCTGCTGCCTTTCACTATCGTCATCACCTTGTCTGGGCTAATGATTGCGCACTTGATCTATTTCCCCAAGGCGCCCGATGCCGTTTTCGCACAGCTCAACCCACCATCCGTGACGCAGGAACGACCCAAATCCAAAGTAAGAGAAGCTTCACGCAAACGTGAGCAAGATGTTAGCAGTGAAAATGAAGACGAAATTACCGATGCCAGAGAAGGTTCACGCAATAGTCCTGCACGGAGCCGTTTTATCGCCGAATCACAGGGGCGTGTTAGACCACAAGCAATAGGCCAACCCGCCAATGTTGCCGCAATTGATCCTATGATTGCGGTGACCGAAAGCGAGCTAGGTCAAGGGGCTGTCTATATGATTCGGGTTAGCAATCCTGGAGATGCAGGTGGTGTCGTCGCACTCAGGCTAAATGGCGATAACAGCGTATCTCAGAATATTGATAATAGGAGATTTTCTACCGCCACTGGAGAGGAACTAGCACATTTCAACTCATCCTCGACGACCAATGTATTTAACTTTATTGCTGGTATGCATTACATCAAATTTAAACACTGGCCACTGCGCTGGCTTTATTTTATCGCAGGGCTGGGTGCTTGCGCGTTAATCGCCACTGGCCTACTGCATTGGACTCAGGCACGTAACCAAAAGCAAGGCAGCACTGGCTTCAATGTGTCTTTTATGAATGCACATAACATCGCTGCGATCACTGGCATTATTTCTGCGACCGGGGCTTTTTTAGTGGTCAATCGCTTGCTCAATAATAGAGAACAATTTGCAGGTATCTCCAGCCGCGATTTAGAGGTATATGCCTTCTTTGGTGTATGGCTAGCTTGCTTACTTCATGCGTTGATCAGAGTGTTTTTGAACAAACAGCATGGTTACCGAAAGGCTTGGGCAGAACAATGCAGGGCGATTGCTCTGATTGCTATCTCAGCTGTGGGACTGAACTGGATAACCACAGGCGACCATCTGCTTAAGACCCTATTCACCCATACCTATTGGCCCGTTGCGACCCTAGATTTAGTGCTTGTTACTAGTGCAGTGATGGCCATTTACGCAGCGCGGAAACTATCAGTCATCCGTGAGAGTTAGATGTTAAAAGGAGAGGATTAATGCCTAAAGACCTGCTGTTAGTCGCCATATTTAGCACGGCCTACCTCAGCTTTGCTTTGTTCGCCCTGAGCCAAGTACGGCATTGGCGCGTTGTTTTCGATAAGGCGCTACCCACTCAAAGGGAGGTGTTGCTCCTACGCAGCCTAGGCATCTTGATGCTAAGCATATCTTTAGCACTGTCGCTGGTGCGCGACGGTGTCAGCTTTGGCAGCCTGCTCTGGATAACAATGATTGGCATGGCTGCACTTGCCATCGCTTTAACCTTAGCTTGGCGACCTCGCTGGTTACGGCCTGCAGGTAAATTATTCTCCTTCACTTACCCAGATACAGGGCGAGTTAACCATAAAATGAATCAAGTTAAAGGTTGATAAAATTGATGATATTGAAAGCCGTTTTACTCTCATTGGCACTACTTACTTTACCACTCACCGGTTGGGCGCAGGAAAATGCCAGTGCCGATAACAGCCAAGCCACGTTACCGCTCAACACTGAGACTCATGCCATTGAGCAATTGTCTTCAGTACCTGAAACGGTAGTTTCGGGTGTGCAACAGCCAACGGAGGAAGCTTCCGCTACAGATGTGTTAGCAACATCGACTTGGTGGAACGATGCCCTCGCGCTGCTGGAGACGGGCGGCACAGTAGTGGTGATATTGCTGCTGATGTCATTGGTTGCGATGACGATTGTGCTGATGAAACTTATCCAGTTTCAACGAGCCGGACTGTGGCAACGTAAACCCGCAAGGCAGGCATTAGCGCTATGGCAACAAGGCAAGCAGGAAGAAGCATTACAGCTTGCTGCAGTAAGCCGCAATCCCACAGCACAGGCAATGGCACAAGCAATTCGTGGCATCACACGCCAACTGCCTGAATCTTTAGTCCGCGAAGAAGTACTGCGTTATGGCTGTAATGCGCTATTTCAGTTAAGACGCGGATTGCGCCCGCTAGAGGTCATAGGTTCATTATCACCACTACTGGGATTACTGGGCACGGTAATGGGTATGATCGCAGCCTTCCAACAACTCCAAGCGGCGGGTAATAAAGTGAATCCGGCGATTCTATCGGGCGGGATCTGGGAAGCCTTGCTCACCACAGCGGTCGGTTTGTGTGTCGCTATCCCAGTGGTGGCATTGCTGAACTATCTGGAGCGGCGCGTCGATCACCTCGCACATGAAATGGATAACTTAGTGACGCAACTGTTTACCCCAGAGTTATCAGCGACCAGCACTTATCAAGCGCCAAGCACTGTGGTTACACCACTCACAGCCAGTAACAAACAGGCACGCCATGCAAGCGCCATTTAGTCAACGACCAAGACTCACGGCTCATCCTTCAAAACGTAAAGCGGTGATTAG
Source organism: Shewanella scandinavica (assembly GCF_031932065.1). Lineage (NCBI taxonomy): Bacteria > Pseudomonadati > Pseudomonadota > Gammaproteobacteria > Alteromonadales > Shewanellaceae > Shewanella > Shewanella scandinavica. The sequence goes on along the minus strand of NZ_JAUOES010000003.1, from coordinate 103,831 downwards.
CTTAACGCCACTCATTGATGTGGTGTTTATCCTATTGGTGTTTTTTATGCTGTCTTCCAGTTTTCTAGACTGGCGTACTGTGGCGCTCGATACCAGCACGGCAGGTAGCCCCGCTCCCGCTGAGCAAGCGCCATTTTTAGTACAAATTAGCGCAGACCAACTACAACTAAACGGCGAAACGATCACACTGGAAGCATTACAGCAAAAAGCACAAGGGCGCCAGCCTGCAAGCCAAATGGTGAGCCTACAGCCGCAGGCGGATACTCCAGTACAAAGGTTAGTGCAGGTATTAGATGCACTTAATGCCGCAGGGATTGCGCCGCTAACACTGGTAGAAGACTCCAATTGGCAACCCGCTACTGCGACGAAAGCGGACGGCAATAATATGGAGAACAGCCACTAATGCATTTTCCTGAACGTCGGCCAGACCAAACCGAAGAACGTATTTTGCCGCTGATTAATGTGGTGTTCTTGCTGTTAATCTTTTTTATGATCGCAGGTAGCCTTTCAGTGACAGCGCCGTTTGATGTCACTCTACCGGTCTCGCAAAGTGATGGCGTAGATGAACCGGATGCCGTGCTCATCCTAATAAGCCATGAAAACAAGCTCGCACTCGATAATGAACCGATTACGGAAGCAGAACTGTTAGCACGCATCAATATGCTGCTGTCCGCCGAGCCAGAAACCCAAGTCACGCTGAAAGTTGATGGTGAGTTATCGGGAAACCAGCTCGTACATTTTACCCAAGCCTTGTATGGCGTAGGCGTTAAAAAGCTGCGTTTATTAACTGAGCTGGGGGCCAAATGACAGACCAAGAGTTCGCGCCGAACATAGCGCAATGCGGCATAGCTTTGCTGTTAGCGGCTTTTTTGCACATAGCCTTAACGGCTGCAGTGTTTTGGTCACCAGCAGTAATAACGCCAACGGGTCAGGCTAAAGCGGTTGGCAACGGAGGGATTGAAATTTCCTTAGGGCCTGCAGGTAGCGCAGTGAGTGCTATGCCACAAACGACGGCGCCAGTAGCTGAGCAAAAATCTGAGCCCATTAAAGAGCAACTCGATAAACCAGCACGACTGCCACCCATAACAAAGAAAGCAACTCCCACACTAAGTACCAAACCTAAACCCATAGCGCCAACGCCTCAACATAAGCTAACAACTCAGTCCGAGGTGAATGAGCAGCATAGCAGTCCAACCGAAACCCCATCGCCGACAGCGTTAGCAGCGTCTGCCAACGAAGTAGGTCAAAACGGTGAAGGTCATTCTGCAGAACAGAATAAGGCGGCTAGCGGCGATAACATGACTGGCGGAGGTTTGCTTGGCGATACCCAGGACTACACTGCGACTTTATTAGCTTGGTTAGAGCAACATAAGGAATATCCGCGTACGGCACGTAATCGACGACAGCAAGGCACAGTAATGCTGTATTTTGTGTTAGATCGTCAAGGCAGAGTCAGCGCGAGTCGAATTGAGCAAAGTTCGGGCTATCAAACATTAGATGCAGAAGCACTAAAAATGTTGGAGCGAGCCCAGCCCTTACCTGCCATACCCGATACAATGCCAAACGAGACGTTAGAACTTGTTGTGCCAGTGCAGTTTTTCTTACGTTAAGCTGCGCCGTGAAATGGGACATCCAGCGGACAAACTTATCGATATGGTCATCATATTTAATGAGTGCCTTGCTTGTTTGTCTGAGCAATCATGTAAATAGGTATAAACCCTATTTCATCGCGGCTTTTACGTAGACATCGAAACGGTTTTTCTTAGTTTCGATAACAGTATTTGGCTTAACCCCATCCAAATCTTCGGCATAATCTGGGCGCTTAACGACGACACGTTTAGTTGCTAAGGCTAAAGCGGGAGCTAGTAGACCATCGGCGTCTAAATCGGCACCAACTAAGGATTGGAATACACGCATTTCTTTTTTAACGAGGGCCGATTTATCGCGGTGGGGATACATAGGGTCGAGGTACACCACATCCACCTCTAGTGCCAATTTCGATAGGGCTTCGAGGCTCGAACCATGGAACAGGCGCATCCGCTCACGCATCCAATCGCCGATTTCAGCATCTTGATAGGCGCGGCGCAGGCCGTCTTCAAGCAATGCCGCAACCACAGGATGACGTTCAACCATAGTTACAGTGCAACCAAGGCTTGCGAGCACAAACGCATCGCGTCCTAAACCCGCAGTGCCATCAACCACACTTGGCATTACCCCTTGCTTTAATCCCACGGCTTTAGCGATGGATTGGCCGCGACCACCACCGAACTTACGTCTATGGGCGACGGCACCAGTCACAAAGTCCACCACTATGCCATCGAGCTTAGGCTCATCGCGTTTATGCAGTGATAAAGTATCTGATTCAAAACGCAATTCAAAGGTCGCATTCGCATCGTAGACGAGTTGCCAACGTGCACAAATATCCACAAGTGTTGGGTATTGCTGATTGAAAAAAATCGGGGTCACAGGCTGTCTTCTAACCAACGAAAATGATGGCCATTATGCCTAAAAATCTGGTTTATGAATATGCCAGTCAGCAAATCACATCACCAAACTCATCACTATCTTAGTCAACTTGTCGCAGTGCACCCTTAAAGATTCAAACAGGCATCACACTGTAATACACTGATTTATAAAGACAGTAATCTATTTGTATAACAATTAAGTGATTTATGTTATATGTTATATCCCCAGTCAACCTGCGTGACTTCCGTATGGGATAAGGACTCTTTTTGCTTCAATGGCTGAAAGGTTTTTTGTTTATTAGAGATCGAGACTTTTTAAATCCTGATAGAACAATATTAAAAACCAGCTTATTGCGGATCATTCTGCTCAGTGGCGCGATGTTGACCGCTAGCATAGTGCTGCATAGCTCTTTAATTGCGTATCAGTTAAACCTCGCTTTCATTATCTGCATTACGGTCAGTTTTTTAACCGTACTCTTCTTAACTTTATGGTTTACCCGCAAATATTTACTCGCCAGCTCAATTAGCCTGCTGGCCATGGTGATTGCCGCCTGTATTTCTATACTCTTGTTTATCCCAGACTTTAACTTATCCCAGGCAGGGATTACCTTCTTATATACTCTTCCCTTAATGGCGCTTTTTCTATTTGGCAGAAAAGTAGCCGTTATCATGATGTTTTTTAATGTATTGCCTTTTTTACTGCTGCTGCGCAACCAAAATATTCCCCCGATTATTGATATTGATATCAGTCTGCCTGCAACCCACGCTTATCTGAATGGCTTGCTGTTTGTCTTTTTTAATATCTGTATTCCTTTGTCGGCGATGCGCCTGCTAAAAACCCAGAAAGTCCATGCGCAGCAAATGATCCAGCATCAAAATGATCTGCAACGTACCTTAGATCAATATGCTGAAATCTTTGAAAATAATGGTACCGCGTCCTTCTTCTGTAATGAGGACGGCGTGATCCTCAACCTGAATAATGCGGCCAAAGAAATCGCCGGAGAGGTCACACTAAACCGCACTCGCCTATGTGACATTTTTGAACTTACCGAAGATACCAGCACAAATTTACTGGCGGCCGCGTTTCCGACCCATTTAAAGAACAATAACAGTATTAAATATCTGCTGCAGAAAGCCTCATTAGAGCACCATGACACTTTGTTGTTTCACTGCCACGATGTCACAGAACAGGCAAACCATGCGATTGAACTAAGCCGACTTAAAAAGCACCATATCAGCACACATTTCTATGATTTAGTGACCGGATTACCCAACGAGAATCACTGGTATAACCCAGCCCCAAGTACGATCCATTTGGATATGACAGTCGCCTTAGTCAAAATTGATAATCTGAGTCAAATCAATGCGGCATTCGGTATCAGCGTCGGGGATGCCATCCTAAAAGCCTTTGCGACCGAACTCAAAAATCGCTTTGGGCATCACGCAAAAATATACCGGTTTAGGGGAGCCTCGTTTGCGCTTGAGTTTACCAGTCTGCCGCTGATCTCCCCCGAAAACCTCGCGCTACAATTACGCGAGCGTATTCCAACAAACCTGCAGCTCAAACAAGAACAACAGATTGAATATCATCTCGAGTGCCGAGTCGGTTGCAGTTCGGGCAATAAGGCCTCACCGCAGCAAGCCGCAGAGCAATGTTTAATTGCCATAAAACAAACCACCCAAGCTAGCCCAGTAATGGTGTATTACATTGGTTTAATTAATAATCTTCTCGAAGCCTCATCACAGAAAGCCAGAATTCGTGACGCATTAAAACATAATCGCCTTGAAATGTGGCTCCAGCCTAAAGTGATGGCCGATGGCCACATTATTAGCTTTGAAGCGCTAGCCAGAATGTTTGACGAAGACGGCACTATGATCATGCCGAACACGTTTATCCCCATCATAGAGTCATCTCAATTGCAGGCGATTTTTGCGATAAAAGTCTTCAGGCAATTACTACAACTGATCCGTTCTTGGCCTAAAAATGTGCCTCTGGTTAGGATTGCCTTTAATTTATCTGGGCAAGATATTCTGTCGGATCGCTTCTTTAAAGTGTTGATCCAAACCTATATGAATCATCCTCAACTCATCCCATTGTTGGAAATTGAAATTACTGAAACCTCTGTATTTTCAACCCATAAAGAAACGGGCCGACGCCTAAACACCTTAGCTCGCATGGGGGTTTCTATCGCCATTGACGATTTTGGCACTGGCCATGCGTCATTAAGCCAGCTCATTGATATCAGTGCCGACACAATTAAAATCGACCGTTACTTTGTCAGTCAAATGGGCATTAGTGAACGCCATACCCAAATTGTTAACGCCGCCATCCTGTTAGCCAATAGCTTAAAACTCAACGTCATTGCCGAAGGTATCGAAACCGAAGCCCAGTTATTGCAACTCACAGCGTTAGGATGTGAACAATTTCAAGGCTATCTATTTGGCAAACCCGCACCTGCGAATCTATGGCTGAAAACCTTTCAAATGCAAACCCCCACACACTGGTTTGCTAATAAACAGAGCGCCAACTGAGGCATTAAATTTACGCCTACAAGCATCGCAGGTATAATTAGCGACTGGCATTTGCCTCTCTTTGCTTTGTTTGCAAATTACTAGGATCCCCCATGTTAAGTTACCGCCATGGTTATCACGCTGGCAATTATGCCGATGTGTTGAAACACGCCATCTTGCTTCAAACCTTGCAGCTGATGCACAAGAAAGACAAACCACTCGTGTATATCGATACCCATGCGGGTGCGGGTGGTTATGCTTTAAGCGATGAATTTGCACAAAAAACCGGTGAATACCTCGAAGGTGTAGCTAAGCTTTGGGATAAAACTGATCTGCCGCAATCGCTGCAGGACTATGTCGCCGCTGTACGTCATTTTAATGAAGAAAATCCTGACGAACTCAACTTCTACCCAGGTTCGCCCGCCATTATAGATATGGAATTAGGGCCTAAAGATCGCATGGTACTGCACGAGCTGCACAGCACTGATTATGTGTTGCTGGACGATTATTTTTGCGAAGACAGACAAGTTAAAGTAATCAAAGGTGATGGTTTAAAAGGCCTTATCGCCGCAGTGCCACCCTTAGAGCGCCGCGCTCTGGTGCTTGTCGATCCTAGCTACGAGATGAAAACCGATTACCAAGATGTAGCCGAAACCCTGATCAAAGCGCATAAACGTTTTGCTACGGGCGTGTTTATGCTCTGGTATCCCGTGGTAAATCGCGCTCAGACCGAAGGCATGTTATCGCGTCTCGCCAGCAGTGGCATTAAACGTCAGCTGAGAATTGAGCAGGCGATTAAACCCGATTCGGATGAGTTTGGCATGACAGCGGCAGGGTTATGGATCATTAATCCGCCTTGGCAGTTAGATGAAATCGCAACCGAATTAATGGATTACTTAGGTAAGACGCTCGGACAAGCGGACGGTAATATCACAGTAAAATGGGAAGTCGGCGAATAACCTTCTACTCAAATGGCGGCGATGATCTCAGGTTTTCGCCGCTTGATTTAAGTTCACAAAGTCTACAGCTAAACGCCCTTCTGCTCGCGATAACGCTTCAATAGAATTTTAACACGCTCAACATAAGCTTGGGTTTCAGGATAGGGCGGAATGCCATTGTACTGCACCACAGTTGTCGGCCCCGCATTGTAGGCCGCGCAAGCCAAGGCCACATCCCCGTTAAACTGTTTTAGCATTTGCGCCAGATACTTACTGCCACCTAAGATATTTTCTTCGGGTAAAAACGCATTTGCTACACCCATTTCTTTGGCCGTTTCAGGCATTAATTGCATTAATCCCATCGCGCCAGTACGCGACAATGCACGCGCATTGAAGGCTGATTCTGCGTGGATCACGGCGCGGATCAAGGCGGGGTCGAGTTGATGTTTATGGGCAGCACGGGTGATCAGGGCATCGTAATTGGCGGTAAATAAACGGATACCATTCCAATCTATAGTCGAGTCGGGGCGACAGGCGAAACAGTCATACAACAGAATTTGATATGGGTTATTGGCAGGGGCTTTGTCGGTAAATACAGTGACACCATTGGCTTGTTGGTATTGATAAATCTTGAGTTTTTCTAAGCCTTCACGGCTGACTATGCCGCTCTCTGAATATCTGGCAACGATACGCGGCTTAGCTTTAACGCTCGCCTCCTCCGCTTTTATACTCGTCATCAGACTCGATATCAGCCATAAACACAGACCCAACACGGCAAGGCGGCGAGGCGATAAAAAGGCCGCTGCCATTTGTGTACGAGTCGGTGCTGAGCGAGTGAGCAACATCAAAGTCCCGTGTGCTGATTAAGTTTAAGTACTTCAATAATAGCAAAGAGTTGCTTCATCTCTCGGTTTATCTGACTAAATTCTGCTGAAAAGGTCGCGCCATTAAAAATGGACTGCATTTGAAAACGCGTTCTGCGATTTGGTAGGAACATAATCAACTTATTGCGAAAGAAAGCGCATTGAATATTTCCGCCAAAATGCTTAGCAAGTTCCTGTAAGCGCTCCATAAATGCCGTATTGAGCAAATAGCGAGACTCCACTTGATCCGTTGAAAACACGTCGAACTCTTTTTCAAATTGCGGATCTTCAAGTTTGACTCGCACTAGTCCAGCATGGCTGTCGGACAGGAAATTCGCTAAACCACCGCGATCCCTCAGCACCACAGTGTGGCCGATAAACGCTTTATGGCTACTCAGCTCAACCACTAAGCCACTAAACTGGGTTTCGGTGCGGGTAACGGTTCTGCGCCTATTGGTGCTGGCATCCAGTTCTTCGACTTGCACATTCTTGGTCAAGGTGAGCTCATTAATCGTCAACTCAACGCCTTTATAGCGGCCTTGAATATAGTCGCCGAAATTGACTTTATCGTATTGCGGCAACACTTTAGCCGCAACAAGTCGATTCATATCGAGGCGCATTTCACGGCTATAAACAAAATCATCACCGAAATATTTAAACATCAGTGGATAAATATCCCGCTGAACCAAATGTTTAAAATCTCGAGTCGGCGCAAAGCTCCACCAGCTCAACCCAACTAAGGCAAGCAAGGGTAAAGGCGGGAAATACGCGCGACCACTGTAGTAGCCAATAACGGTGAGCAAGCTCAGCCCAAGCACTATCATTAAACTCAAATATAAACGTTTACGCGCCGCCTTAAGACAGGCCACACGCTTATTTTCATATTTACGACTAATGGGGGCGAGGTGTTCTTCGTAATACGCTTCGAGTTGAGGAAGTTCATCCAAATCCGCAGACAAACCAACATGACCCCGATAAGTTTGAATCGGGCTACCTAAAATGAAGGTTAAAATATTCATATTGATATCATAGTATTGCAGGGTGATAGCTCACCCTGCACAGCTAGGCTTACAAGTATTCGGCCGCATCTATGGGCGCTTTTGCCGCTTCGCTCCCTTCATAAAAAGGCATAACTTTAATACTCGCCATTGAAGCGATAATCGAGCCAGGGAAGATTTCAACAGCAGTATTCAGCTCTGACACTGCCGAATTATAGAAACGTCTCGCAGCGGAGATATGCGCTTCGACTTCGTTATAGGTCTGCATCGCCTGCAGCATAGTGTTGTCGGACTTGAGCTCAGGATAGTTCTCCACATTCACCATCAAGGCGCCCATTTTGTCGTTCAACTGCTCAGCCTGAACTAAATGCTCTTTAACGGCACTCGGATCAGCCTTGTTATAATTACGGCTAAGCTGAGTACGTAATTCGGTGATTTCAGTGAGCAACGACTTTTCATGATCCATAAATCGTTTAGCGATTTTTAGAATATTAGGCACAAGATCGGCACGCTTAGTAAGTTGTACATCAATACCCGACAGGGCCTCGAGTGCGGTATTGCGCTTTTTGACTAAGCTGACGTACCAAAGATAGGTCACGATAAAAATCAGCGTTAATCCCAATAACAATTTTTCCATCTTCCATCCTTAGGTTTCTTATTCTTGTTAACAGGATACAGCTAATCATAAATGAGTGGAAATTTCACCTATGGCACAGATTAAGTCGATGAAATTATTCGCTGGTCAGAGCTGGCGACAGTAGAAGCAGTTATCTAGAGCTTCGACCACCAGCAAAATCCCACTTTAGGCCATAATCTTTGTTCATGTGAATTAAAAAGCACTATAAAAATAGAAATTTAACAATATTCAGCTCCGATACAGCAAACAAGGTCTATAGTGTTATGGCACAACATTAGAGCATCCAATTTTGCTCGTGAATACTGGACTCCTCGAGAGTCCATTTTTTTATCCTATTTTTTCCTAACCGCTTCAACATCGCCCATCGCAACATTTAAGTTTCAATTAAAACTTAACAATCATACTTTCCGGCTAATTTTTTAACTTTTACCTTAGCTTTCACCCAGAGTATTTGCAGCCAGAGTAATCTCCCTCAGCCACGTCATCGGCCGTCGGCAACGCCTCGCGCCAGTTCTAGGGTAAAAGATAGTGCGCTGCGCAAAGGTCGACATAAAGGAAGTACGATGAGTTTTAATTCCGGTGATATCCCCCCAAAAAAGGCTCCTGAGCCAAATCCACAACATGGCGATATCAGCACCAGTGGTTGGTTTGTGCGTTTTCTCAATATTGTTGAACGCTTAGGTAATCTTCTTCCCCACCCAATCACCCTTTTCGCACTGTTCTGTGTTGCTGTGGTCATTATTTCAGGCATCGCGGGTTACTTTGGTTTAACCGTTGTCGACCCAAGGCCCGTTGGCTCCCATGGCCGCAGTGCAGACGGGTTAATTCATGTGGTTAGCCTAATGAACGCCGAAGGCTTGCGGATGATAGTGTCGCATTTGGTGACTAACTTTACCGGATTTACACCGCTTGGCACTGTGCTCGTCGCACTTCTTGGCGTCGGGATTGCTGAGCGTTCTGGCTTATTATCCGCCGCCATGCGCGCCCTAGTCATGGGCGCCTCAAAGCGATTGGTTACTGTGACCATAGTCTTTGCCGGCATTATGTCCAACACGGCCGCCGAGCTTGGCTATGTAGTATTGATCCCTATGGCAGCGATGATTTTCCATTCCCTAGGTCGCCATCCTCTGGCGGGTTTGGCTGCAGCTTTTGCAGGGGTTTCAGGAGGCTATAGTGCTAACTTGTTACTGGGTACTGTCGATCCCTTATTATCTGGCATAACCGAAGCAGCTGCGCGCATGATAGATCCTGAGTACAACGTCGGCCCAGAAGTGAACTGGTACTTCATGTTTGTTTCCACCTTTGTGATCACTTTCCTCGGCGCCTTTGTTACCGAGAAAATCGTCGAGCCTAAGTTAGGCAAATACCAAGGTGAAGATGCGGATGAAACCGTACTGCAATCAATGGAGAGCGTTAGTGCGATTGAAAAGCGTGGCTTAAAATGGGCAGGGTTATCTATGTTAGTGCTCGCCGTTATCCTAGCGCTTTCAGTCGTCCCCGAAGGTGCACCGCTGCGTCATCCAGAAACTGGCCTTATCTCAGGTTCGCCCTTCCTCAAGGGTATAGTCGCCTTCATCTTTATTTGTTTTGCCATACCGGGCTTTATTTACGGCAAAGTCGTGGGCAGCATCAAAAATGATAAAGATGTCATCAATGCCATGTCCCACAGCATGAGCACTATGGGCATGTATATCGTCCTCGTCTTCTTCGCCGCGCAGTTTGTCGCCTTCTTCAACTGGAGTAATTTAGGTGCGGTACTCGCAGTGTTAGGGGCCGATGGACTGCAATCCATAGGCTTGACTGGCCCTATTGTGTTCCTGTTCTTTATTATGCTTTGCGGCTTTATCAACTTGATGCTCGGCAGCGCCTCGGCGCAATGGGCCATTACCGCTCCTATTTTTGTGCCTATGCTGATGCTGGTCGGTTATGCGCCCGAAACGATTCAAGCGGCATACCGTATTGGGGACTCAGTGACTAACTTAGTCACGCCTATGATGAGCTACTTCGGTTTGATATTAGCGGTCGCCTGTCGTTACCAGAAAAACCTCGGTATAGGCACGCTGATCGCCACTATGCTGCCGTACACTCTGGTGTTTTTCGTGGGTTGGACAGCGTTCTTCTTCCTGTGGGTATTTGGTTTTGGTCTGCCCGTCGGGCCGGGCGCTGCAACTTACTACACGCCTTAATCGCAATAAAAAGGGCGTCGATGATCAAGTCGACGCCCTTGCTTTATCGGGTTGATCTACTAAAACCCGTAGATTTAGTCGTATAGCCATTCCATTAACAGACTGCAGATCATCAAAAAAAGACCGAGATTAAACACATAGGTTTGCAGTGTGGATTTTTCTGGCGTGTCTTTGGCTTGCGACACGATTTGGCTTACTGGCATAAAAAAGAATTGCGGTGCTAATCCCATTCCCACAAATAACACGCCAGCGCCAACACAACGGGTTAACTCGGGCACTGCAAGCGACTCTAAATAAAACGCATAAACGCCATAGGCCAAAAACGCCAGCGCGATACTATGGCATATCATCCCAACGATAAGTTGCTTAGCGGCAAGATTACCCCACGAAAACACCATGTCACCCCTATACTCAGCTTAACCAGAACTATTGATGCTATTGAGCGCGCAGTTTATCTCGCTTACGATGAATCTGCACCCACGCAAACCAACCAAATAAAATGCCGCTAATGGGATAAATATAGAGTGCCCTTTGCAGTTCCGCCCAGAATGGATCGCCCAAGATAAAATAATGGATTAAGGCGACCACGAGGGACGTCAGCATACCCCAGTAAAGTACGCCAAAGACCAAAATAAAGTACCACTTACCCTTAGCAAGTAGCGCATCTAGTTTTTGCAATTCCAATGCTGCATCATCCATGTTTCGTCCCCTTAACGGCCTAAGCACAATATGCCAGAACTCGCGCACAGTGCCTATCCATCTTTATAACTAACAGCATTAAATCGCAAAATTAAATAACAAAAAGCCCCGCAATTGCAGGGCTTTAGTTTAGAAACGACTGAGCTTATTCAGCTGAGCTTGGCTTCTCTTCCTTACCTTTCTTCTCACGCTTACTGAAGATACGCTCCACTATCACGAAGAATAATGGTACGAAGAAGATACCTAGGAAAGTCGAGCTCATCATACCGCCAAGTACCGCAGTACCGATGGCGTTTTGGCTACCAGAACCCACACCCGAGCTAATGGCTAACGGCACTACACCTAAACCAAAGGCAAGGGACGTCATCAGAATAGGACGCAAACGCACACGTACCGCATGCAAGGTCGCCTCAACTAAGCCTGAGCCTTTCTCGTAGAACTCTTTCGCGAATTCTACAATCAAGATGGCATTCTTGGTTGCCAAGCCCACTGTGGTTAACAGCCCCACTTGGAAGAACACGTCGTTTGGCAAGCCGCGACCGTTCATTGCAACTAAGGCACCGATGATCCCGAGTGGCACCACAAGCACAACAGCAAACGGCACAGACCAGCTCTCATAGAGTGCCGCCAGTACGAGGAACACCACTAAGATCGACAGGGCATACAGCGCAGGCGCTTGGTTACCCGATAGACGCTCTTCGTACGATAAGCCGTTCCACTCAACACCAAAGCCAGGAGGAAGCTGCTTAGCAAGGTCTTCCATAATTTCCATCGCCGCACCGGTACTGAACCCAGGAGCCGTAGCACCCTGAATGTTCATCGACGGTAAGCCGTTAAAGCGCTCTAGACGTGGTGAACCGAATTCCCATGTACCCGTCGCAAAGGCAGAGAATGGCACCATGTCACCCTTGTTGTTACGCACGTACCAAGAGTCTAAGTCTCCTGGCTGCATACGATACTGGGCATCACCTTGCACATACACTTTTTTCACGCGGCCGCGGTCAATAAAGTCATTCACATAAGAACCACCCCAAGCAGTGGCAAGCACACTGTTCACATTAGTGATTTCAATGCCTAACGCGCTTAACTTAGCGTGATCTACATGTAATTGATAAATCGGCGCATCTTCTTGACCGTTAGGACGCACGCCCACCAGATTTGGATTCTGTGCCGCCATGCCCAGCAGTTGGTTACGTGCCGCCACTAACTTCTCGTGACCTTGGCCGTTCTTATCCTGCAAGTACATGTCGAAACCGTTCGCCGTACCCAACTCTATCACCGCAGGCGGTACGAAGGCGAAGACTAAGGCATCTTTCATCTGGCCGAACACACCCATGGCACGACCCGCAATAGACTTAACGTCCATGCCAGGCGCTTCACGCTCAGACCAATCCTTCAAGCCAACGAAAGCGATACCCATGTTTTGCCCTTGACCAGCAAAACTGAAGCCCGCCACGCTAAATACCGATCTCACGCCTTCTTCAGCCATAAAGTGATCAGAAACTTTCTCCAATACTTTTAGGGTGCTTTCTTGGGTTGAGTTAGTCGGCAAAATAGCTTGGGTAAACAAAATACCTTGGTCTTCGTCTGGCAAGAAGGCGGTAGGCATACGGATGAAGATCCAACCCACTGCAATGACCAGCACAACGTAAATCGTCATGACTCTGAAGCTGCGCTTGATGATACCAGCCACGCTCGACTCATAACGATTAGTCAGCTTGTCGAAAGTACGGTTAAACCAACCGAAGAAGCCTGTTTCTATGTGACCATGGCCCTTCTTGACTGGCTTGAGCATAGTCGCACACAGTGCTGGCGTTAAAATCAACGCCACCAGTACAGACAGCGCCATCGCAGAGACGATAGTGATCGAGAACTGACGGTAGATCACACCCGTTGAACCTGACATAAATGCCATAGGTACAAACACAGCAGATAGGGTCAGACCAATACCGACTAAGGCACCGGTAATTTGGTCCATCGACTTACGCGTCGCTTCGAGTGGACTTAAGCCCTCTTCGGACATCACCCGCTCGACGTTTTCCACCACCACAATCGCATCGTCCACCAGCAAACCGATGGCGAGCACCATAGCGAACATGGTTAGGGTGTTAATCGAGAAACCCGCCATTGATAGAATCGCAAAGGTACCCAGCAATACCACAGGTACCGCAATGGTCGGGATCAAGGTTGCACGGAAGTTTTGCAGGAAGAGGTACATGATGACGAACACAAGTACGATCGCTTCAAGCAAGGTATGCACCACACCTTCGATAGATTGCTCAACGAAAGGTGTTGTATCGTATGGATAAACCACTTCTAACCCCTGCGGGAAGAAAGGCTTCATCTCAGCAATTTTTTCACGAACCGCTGATGCGGTATCCAGCGCGTTAGCACCCGTTGCCAGCTTGATCGCTAACCCTGTTGCAGGTTGACCATTATACAGTGACACCACGGCATAACTTTCAGAACCTAACTCAACTCGCGCCACATCACCGAGGAAGACATTTGCACCTGAAATATCCGATTTAAGGATAATCTTGCGAAACTCTTCCGCCGTTTGTAAGCGGCTTTGCGCCGATACAGTCGCGTTCAGCTCTTGGCCAGCCACAGATGGCGCGCCACCTAACTGTCCAGCAGAGACTTGAGCGTTTTGAGAACGAATAGCCGCAATAACATCTAAGCTAGTTAAGTTATATTGAGTCAACTTCAACGGATCTAGCCATATACGCATCGCATATTGGGCACCGAACAGCTGAATTTCACCTACACCAGGAACACGGCTCATAGGATCTTGGATGTTCGCACCAACATAGTCGGCGATATCGCCTTTATCTAACGAACCGTCGGTCGATACGAAGCCTAATACCATTAAGAAGCCTGAACTCGACTTGTTAACGTTAACCCCTTGCGACTGCACTTCTTGCGGTAACAGGGTCATAGCGCCCTGTAACTTGTTCTGAACTTGAACCTGTGCAATATCCGGATCGGCTTCGGCGTTGAAGGTTAAGGTAATAGACGCATTACCAAAACTGTCACTGGTTGAGGAGATATAACGGAGGTTATCAATACCCGTCATACGTTGCTCAATCACCTGAGTCACAGAATCTTCAACAATCTTAGCGGAAGCGCCAGGATAGTTAGCACTGATCACCACGGTCGGTGGTGCAATGTTAGGATATTGAGACACTGGCAGCGAGCGGATCGAGAGGATCCCCGCCAGCATAATAATCAAGGCGATCACCCACGCAAAGATGGGGCGATCAATAAAAAAACGTGCCATAGCTATGCCCTATTGTGCTTGCGTTTCAGAAATAACTTTGGTGGTTACTGGAGCGCCTGGACGAATTTTCTGTAATCCTTCCACAATTAATTTATCGCCCACAGCTAAACCAGAAGTGACTCGCCATTGGTTGTCAATCACTTCAGCGGTCGTCACAATTTTCAATTCGACTAAACCTTGGTCATTTACAACCATAGCCACTGCTTGACCCTTAGAGTTACGCGTGATGGCTTTTTGTGGAACCAAGATAGCCTGTGGATCGGTGCCCGCATTCAACATAGCGCGAACATACATACCAGGTAACAAGATACCTTCAGGGTTCGGGAACTCGGCGCGCAGAATCACAGATCCAGTGTTTTCATCCACACTCACTTCGGCGAACTGCAACTTACCTAGATGGCTGTATTGAGTGCCATCTTCGAGCAACAACTGCACATCAGCATTTTCTGAAGCTTGTAGCTTACCTTGCTGCAACTTAGCCTTAAGACGTAACAACTGCGCACTCGATTGCGCGATATCCACATTGATAGGATCAAGTTGTTGAATCGTCGCCAGCGTTTGGCCTTGGTTCGCTGTCACTAACGCACCTGCAGTCACACTCGATTTACCGATACGACCAGAGATAGGTGCTAATACTTCAGTGTATTGCAGGTTGATTTTAGCTGTGTTAATCGCAGCTTCTGCCACGGTGACATTCGCTAATGCTTCTTTATATGCCGCTTCAGCTTCATCAAATTCTTGCTTACTGATGGCATTGGTTTTCACCAGTTGCTGATAACGTGCAGCCTTAGCTTTTGCTGAGGCTAAACCAGCATTGGCTCTGGCTAAATCGGCATTGGCACTCACTAACGCGGCTTTATAAGTTGCAGAGTCAATTTGATACAAGGATTCACCCTGTTTCACATTGCCACCTTCAACAAAACTACGCTTAGTGATAATACCGCTCACCTGTGGACGAACTTCGGCCTCGAGGAAAGCTTTACTGCGTCCGGGTAATTCCACCTGAATCACTTGTGGCTGGGCAACAACATTAAGGATTCCCACTTCCATACTACGTGGGCCAGCGCCCGCCTGAGCTTTCTCTTCTTGAGGGCTGCAAGCTGCCATCCATAACGCCACGCTTATAACTGAGGCAAGTTTAATTGTCTGCCGCATGAGAACTCCTTCAAATATTAACTGCCCACATACCAGTACACTTATTGCGCTGACACGAGCCGTAATTGTAACTAAAATCAAATCCGTTATTTATCTCATAGCCTATATGAATCAACAAGGAAGATAACGAAACTAAATTGTAAACTAATGAAAATTTTCACTCATTCGGCATTACTATATTCATCGAATTGTTATTCGATTTAAGAATCCCGTTAACTTTGGGCAACATTGTTAGAGGGATATGCCGTAAAACACCCAATAAGCCTACTCCATATTGAATATGTTGCAAATCTGTTCATATTCTAAACTTGCCGTGGGTCAAGGCCCACAGCTCAATGGCGTTAGCTTAACCGCCACTTGTTGCAATAATTTGTACATAGAGACGAAAACGCAGCGCTGTTGTTTTTACTCAGGCCACTCTCAGCATCAAGTCGCTAAAAACGACCTATCAAGACTGACAATACCGAAAGAGAGTAAACAAGGAATTGGCTTCAGACTGCCTACGCGTAAAAACATCATTTAGCGGATTAATGTGCAGTTTGTTACCTCAAACATATGGCCGAAATACGGCGCCAATGGCTTGAGTCAAACCCACAACAATAAAAGTAACCGTCTCAAATCATACTGAGCGGGTTATTTTAGTGGTTAGCCATAGGCGGAGCAAACCCGAAATCCAGTTTAATACCCCATTAAATGAAACTCAGACTCCCACAATTAACACTTCTTTAATGACGAATATTGCTTACAAAGCTAAAAATTCCTCGCTTAAAAACGCATTTGTTCATATTCATTCACATATTTTCGTGATTGGTTCATTCCAAGCATCACGGCTATTCACAAGTTATTTTTACGATAATGGTGCGCTAACAACTCCCAATAATTTGAAATAATTTTGAGATGATGATTATGAAGACTCGCACTAAATTTCTGCTCAGTGGGGCGTTACTTTCCCTTGCTATGACTGCTCAAGCGGCCGATAACAACCAGCTCTTTGGCGGTACGATTAATGCCAATGTTAACTTTGCCTCCGATTATGTGTTCCGCGGTGAATCTGAAACCTTAGACGGCGATATCCCCGTAGTGCAAGGCACCTTAAGCTGGAATCACAATGAAGGTTGGTATGCCGGGGTATTTAGCTCCAACATTAAGTTTGCCGATCCTAATTTAGAGATCGTTACCGCGCCTTTTATCGGCAAAGCCGGTGAATTTGGCGACTCAGGATTTACCTATGATGTGATGCTGTTTTCATACCTCTACCCAGGTGCATCCTATTCAAACTACACAGAACTCTGGCTCAAAGTGGGCAAACAGTTTGGCCGCGCCAATTTGCAATTAGAAGTCACACCCACAGTCGATGACTGGTTTGGTGTCGATGGCTGGCACGGCGTGAACTACGCCTTGCACCCAAGCTACAACTTCGATAATGGCGTAAAAATCTCAGGCTCAGTCGGTTATCAAGACTTGAGCGGTGAAGGTGCCGAAGGTTGGGGACACTGGAACTTAGGTCTAAGCAAAGTATTCTACGGGTTGAATTTTGATGTCCGTTACCACGGCAGTACAGTCGATACCGACCACAAGGTCTATGGCACTCAGACTGAAATTTTCGATGACAGATTTGTCGTGGGCATCAGCAAAAGTTTTTAAGTGTAGTTCGTCGCGTTACCCGCTCATCCGCTGCTTCCCTGCGGCACTCCAGTGGCTTGATAAATAGAGCCTTGACCAGCCCCGCGGCTGGTCTTTTTTATGTTGCACTTACATATGCTAAATCTAAATATCCTAAATTCGATTATCCCCCACGCTACAAGCCAAAATACGGCTGATGTCGGCCAAACAACGCCCTGATTCCTGTTGCCACTGATTAAAAACAGCTTGTACTTGTTTAAGCGCCGTCTGCGACGTAAAACCCGCATCGACTAACTTGTGTGCTTTAAAATAACCTTGCACATCATCGGTTAACAAAAAGGTATCTTTGCCAATGCCGCGCAGAAAATAAGGACCTGTGTTGCCGCCCAGTCGGGTACCGCGTTTCTTTAACAGTGCCCACAAACCGATAATATCCTGCGTCGGCCAAGCCGCGATCAGCTGTGCCAAGCTGCCATGTTCGCGAGCAACATCGTGGATCATTAAGGCGTTGTCATAAATAGCTTGGGTCTTTTTTAGATGGCGGATCAGCGTCGCATCACTCGCCCGCGCTTGAATTTGTTCAGGGGATAACATCAACACTTTATGCGGTTCAAATCCGAAGAATGACTTCTCATATTCAGGCCATTTATTAACAACCACCCGCCATACAAAACCACTTTGAAACACCTGACGGCTCATCGCTGACAATAATTCAGCATCACGATACTGGCGAATTTCATCATCGGACAGGCAACCAGACAACAAGGCTTCGAGTCCCGTAGCCCCACCTTTGCGCTCACTGGCTCTGGCATAAATAGATGAAAAACGCTCTAACTGGCTCATATTATTACCTTTAAAATGATTAAATCCCGACACTTTTGATATGTCGTTAATAATACCGATTTTTATCCTTGATGGATCATTTGGCTTTGCAGCTAAAAATTGTGTTTATCCCTGCATTTTTTAGAAAAACTCTTACAGCAAGCACCTTAATTACGACTAAAGTTAAGGCGTAAAGTCAGTAAAATTCAGGGTTTGGAGTTAGTGCCTATGGAGCTTTTTTATCACCCCTTATCTCGCTATTCACAAAAGGTGCTAATCGCACTTTATGAAAAGCAGGCCAATTTCTACCCCAGAATCATAGATCTGCGCGACCCTTTTTCACGCAAGGAATTTCACCAAACCTATCCGCAGGCGAGAGTTCCCCTGCTCAAAACCCACGATGAGCTGCTTGTTCCCGAATCCAGCATTATTATTGAATACTTAGATAGGCATTTTAATAACAGTACCCAGCTGCTGCCCCAAGAACCGCAACGCAACTTACAGGTGCGTTTGTTCGATCGCATCATAGACAATGATATTAATAACCCATTATTTCAATTAGAAAAGTTGAAGCATACCGAGGACAGTAACGAGTTCGAAATCAAACAATTAGAGAAACAACTACTGGTACAATTTCAACGCTTAGACACGCAACTCACGCAACACCATTGGGTTTGCGGCGACAGTTTTACCTTAGCCGACTGCGCCCTAATCCCTTGTTTAAGTTATAGCTTTCAACACTTAAATCTATTGGATTTGGATGAAATCGTGCGCTATTGGCAACAGGCACAATTGCGCGGCGCTTGGATGTTAGTACAAGAAGAGGTGTTGCTGGCTGAAATGGAGGAAACGGCGGGAATAAGAGGCATACCTTAGCGGGTAAGTCATGCCTCAACAAGATCACATATTGCGTTCTTTCTTCAACTGCAAAAACGCTTTCCACTTCACGACTTCGGGCGGCAACTCGGGTGCAGCATCGGTATAACCCGCCTCTTTCACTAACACATCGAGCGGCACTTGCTTACCTTTACACACGAACACACCGCGCACATGCACGATACAATGCAGGCCACGTTCGCTCACAAAGCGTTGTTCAATATAGAAATATTTCTCATCCCAACCGACGACTTTGGTTTCAATTTCAAAGGTTTTTAGCGGCTTGATATCGCGAATATAGGTAAATTCGGCGGCGTTAACTATCGGCATCCACTTCAACTTTAAGAAACGTTTCAGCAGACCCATCTCGGCCAACATATAAGTCCGCGCTAGATCCATAAACGCGGGATAGCGGGAGTTAGTCAGATGGAAATTGATATCGCAATCGCTCGGTAAAGCACGATACGTGATACGGCTTGTCCCTAGAAAATCGATCTTACGGCAGTGACGCGTGCGCCAAAATAACAACCAAAACAAACGAAAATACAGATTCATAACGAGTCGCCCTTGGAATAAGAGCCACAGGCTAACAGAGGTCATACCACAGGGCAAGCGAGATATAGCTCACAAAAAAGACGCCATAAGGCGTCTTTTTATCGTTTAGCAAAACTAAATGCTCAGAGAAAATCAGCCCGTTATAATGGGCTGATTTATCAAGGCGAACAATTGCTTATCTAGCTTATGCAGCAATGCCTGAATGTCTTAACAGGGCATCGATATTCGGCTCACGTCCCATAAACTGTTTGAACAAGTCCATAGGTTCGGCTGAGCCACCCATTTCGAGGATATTGTGCAGGAAGCGACGACCCGTTTCAGGGTTGAAAATCCCTTCCTCTTCGAAGCGGGAAAACGCATCCGCCGACAGCACTTCTGCCCATTTATAGCTGTAATAACCCGCAGCATAACCGCCCGCAAAAATGTGGGCAAAACCATGTTGGAAACGATTAAAGTCTGGCGGCGTTAATACGGCGACCTGACGACGCACTTCGTCTAAGGTTTCTTGAATGCGCGCGCCTTTAGCGGGGTCGTATTCGTGGTGCATTCTAAAATCGAATAGCGAGAACTCAAGTTGGCGCAGCATCATCATGCCAGATTGGAAGTTTTTCGCCGCCAGCATCTTATCTAACAAGGCTTTAGGTAATGGTTCACCCGTTTCGAAGTGGCCAGATATTTCGGCCAAGGCTTCTTCCTGCCAGCACCAGTTTTCCATAAATTGGCTCGGTAACTCGACCGCATCCCAAGGCACACCATTGATACCTGACACGCCTGCAACATCGATTTTGGTCAGCATGTGGTGGATACCATGGCCAAATTCGTGGAACAGGGTCGTCACTTCATCGTGGGTGAATAGCGCAGGTTTGCCATCGACCGGACCATTAAAGTTACAGGTCAAATAGGCCACTGGCTTTTGCAATCCATCGGCGGTTTGACGGCGCACGCGGCAGTCATCCATCCAAGCACCGCCACGTTTACCTGTGCGGGCATATAAGTCGAGGTAAAAACTGCCTCTGTGTTCGTCAGTTTCGTCGAAAATATCGAAGAAACGCACGTCTTTATGCCAACGATCAAGGTCTTTTTGCTCAACGATTTTAAGGCCGAACAAACGCGATACTGTGTAGAACAAACCCGAGAGCACTTTATCTTCAGGGAAGTAAGGACGCAGGATTTCCTGTGAAATCTCATACTTATGCTGCTGCAACTTCTCGGCATAGAAACTTAAGTCCCAAGAGGCCATTTCGCTCACGCCGTATTCCGTCTCGGCAAAAGCTCTCAGCTCGGCCACTTCTGCCTTAGCTTGATCCTTTGAGCGCAGCGCTAACTCGTTTAAAAATGCCATCACCTGCGCCGGCGTTTCAGCCATTTTCGTCGCTAGGGATTTGTCGGCAAAACTGTCAAAACCGAGTAACAATGCGAGTTCGTGGCGCAAAGCAAGGATTTCGTCCATCAGCGGGCTGTTATCAAACTCGCCAGCATTAGGACCTTGATCCGAGGCGCGAGTAACGAAGGCGCGGTAACACTCTTCGCGAAGACTGCGGTTTTCGCTGTAAGTCATAACAGGTAAATAAGAAGGGAAATCTAAGGTAAATAACCAACCGTCTAACTCACGCGCATCGGCCATCGCCTTAGCGGCGGCTTTGGCAGACTCAGGCAAGCCAGCAAGCTCAGCCTCATCTGTGATCAACTTAGTCCAAGCTTGAGTCGCATCCAGTAATTGATTCGAAAAGCCACTGGTGAGTTCAGAAAGACGTTTGACCATTTCGCCATAACGCACTTTTTGCGCGTCATCTAAGCCAATACCCGATAGTTCAAAATCGCGCAGGCTGTGTTCAATCACCTTCTGCTGGGCTTGGCTTAACTGTGTAAATTCATTCGATGTACGCAGGGCTTTATAGGCTTGATACAAACCTTGGTGTTGACCAACATAGGTGCCGTATTCCGACAATAGCGGCAAACAAGCATCATGAGCAGCGCGCCATTCATCGGTGCTGGTCACTGAATTCATGTGAGAAACGGGCGACCAAATTTGGCTTAGCTCATCGTCAACCTGTTCTAGTGGCGCGACCAAGTTGTCCCAAGTGTAAGGACCTTGATTCTGCAGCACTTCATCAATCTTAGTGCGGCACTGAGCAATGGCATGCTCAACGGCGACTTGAATATGTTCCGGTTTAATCTGTGAAAAAAGCGGTAATTTTGCGCCGCTAAGCAAAGGGTTGCTCATATTGACTCCTCAACAATCTGTATCACTTATAGATAAGGGCTAACGGGCTATTTATCAAGGCGAGAAAACCGATTGCCCCCTTCGAACGCCTTGCTAACGCTATTTCTGCTTAAAAAAAGTGAACTCGTTCGCATTTAGCATTTACGCTTAATGTACCTAAGCATTATTGTCGGCTTGATCGCAAATCGAATCAATTCGCATTAACACTTATCTATGGGAAAGGTATTCTCGCCCTAACAAACGCATTTCTACCTAAATCAGCAAAAATATGGCAACACACTCAGTAAAACTGATGGCGAGCATCCTCTGCACTTTAGGCATCAACGGCCTTAGCTACAACGCATTCGCCAATGAGAGCCTAGAAAGCATAGAGAGCATTTCAAGCGCCGGATTGCCCAGCCAGAATAGCCAAGCCTTAGCTGTAACACTGGATTTAGGTTGGGACAGTCAATACGTCTCACAGGGTCGCAATAATCTGCAAGATGGCGGCATCTATTGGCTGAATACCGCAGTCCAGCAAGACAATATCACCGCCTACGCTTTAGTTGGCCGCGGCGATAGCCAAGCCTACACTGAGTGGAATATCGGCCTCGAATATGGGTTCAATATCGCCGAGAACCTAGAAGCAAATCTGGGATATCAGCGCATTGAAGGCTACAGCAATAGCCGTTGCCAAGATAACGAGCTATTTGCCGAACTCGCCTACAGCGCCACAGCTTGGTTGGTACCATCGGTGAGTTATGTCTATTCCACAGAGGCGACAGGCTACTTTATTGAAGTGAGTTTGCACAGTTATTGGAATATCACAGACCAGTTCAGCCTCACGCCCTATATCACTCAAGGGTTTGATTTTAAATATCGCACAGAAGAACATGATGGTCGCAATAACCTACAGTTTGGCCTAGAAGCCAATTATCAGTTGTCATCCTACATGAGTGTTAGCGGCCACATTAGCCACAGCATTGCCCAAGGTGATATTGAGCAAGAAGCGACGGCGAATGGCGATATGAGTTCGCAAGATGAGACCTATGCCGGCATCCACTTTGCGATAACGTTTTAACTCCATTCTTAGCGCCGTGGTTTTTAGCTCAGTGTTTTGTAGCGCCGTATTACAACCTTCCTCTGTCAATTTATCCCGCTCCATTTGGCAAAATAACGCTCACTAACTACACTCAAAACGTCGACGGAACGACTCACCATTCATATCGATTTTACCGAGGAACAGGGAATGTTAGCCCAGCACTTTTATCTCATCCGCACCGCCGTTATTGCCTTACTTCTGCTTTTTCTCCCAGTCATATACTCGGCTGAAGCACGGCAATTACTTGAACTTGAGCCTGAATCTGAACCGAGTCTAGAGTCCTTATCACAATCGACACAAACCGCGCCTTTGCCCCTAGGCACCTTGCTCGACAGTGAGGGCAAACCGATTAATCTGCCTAACCAAGAGCAAAGCAGCCTCGAGTATTCGGCTCCCACTCTCACGCCGACTGAGTCATCCAAAACCACTAAATCAACTAAAGCCACGCAATCGACCAAAGCCGCTAAGAGTAAAAAACTCAGCCGCAAGCAACAACTTGCCAGCCGTGAACACGTAGCCAATGATCCCAACTGCCGCTGGCTCGATAAACGTATGGATCAGTTAGAAGCGCAACTCGGCGGCAAACAAGATAATGCCGCTACGCATCAAGCCGACGAACTCAGCGCCCGCCAAAAGGAATGGCAATGTTTGAAATGTGGCGCAGAAGGTCCCGCTCAAAACGATCACTCTAATTGCCAATATCGCCGCTAGACGGCGACCCGATGAACAGCTGATGCCCAGTTCGGGTAAGTGTAAAGTTCAGGATCTTTTTCAGTCAAAGTACGGTCTTATGCGTTAGTCATGCAATGGGCTGGTCTGTTATCGCAAACACCCCTACAATGACCTTCTGCTGTAAAGCATCTCATCCTTGAAGTAAGACGGAGAAACTCATGGCTCAACATTTTGACTATATCTGCCTAGGCGCAGGCAGCGGCGGTATCGCCTCAGCAAACCGAGCAGCAATGCGTGGCGCTAAGGTTCTACTCATCGAAGCCAAACACGTAGGTGGCACCTGTGTAAACGTAGGCTGTGTGCCGAAAAAAGTCATGTGGTATGGCGCCCATGTTGCCGAAGCGATGAACCTTTACGCCAAAGATTATGGTTTCGACGTCACTGTTAATAAATTCGATTGGAATACCTTGGTCGAGAACCGCGAAGCCTACATTGGCCGCATTCATGATGCCTACGGCCGTGGTTTTGCCAACAACAAAGTGACGCTATTAAATGGCTACGGCCGTTTTGTCGATGGCAACACTATTGAAGTGGACGGCGAACATTACACTGCCGATAACATCCTTATCGCCACTGGCGGCGCGCCGACTATTCCGGACATTCCTGGTGCCGAGCATGGTATCGACTCCGATGGTTTCTTCGCCCTGCGTGAGCAACCAAAACGCGTTGCCGTTGTGGGCGCGGGCTATATCGCCGTTGAAGTCGCTGGCGTGTTACACGCTCTGGGCAGTGAAACTCACTTATTAGTGCGTAAACATGCGCCGCTGCGTAACTTTGACCCCATCTTAGTCGACGCCCTCGTTGAGGCCATGGCGACCGAAGGCCCTACATTGCACACCCATAGCGTACCAAAAGCTGTGGTTAAAAATTCCGATGACAGCCTAACACTGAGCTTAGAAAACGGTGAAAGCATCACTGTTGATTGCCTAATTTGGGCAATTGGCCGTTCACCTGCGACGGGCAATATCGGCTTAGAAAACACCGAAGTGCAATTAGATAGCAAAGGCTATGTCATCACTGACGAGCAGCAAAATACGACTCACAAAGGAATTTACTGTGTCGGCGACATTATGGCGGGCGGCGTAGAGCTCACCCCTGTTGCGGTTAAAGCGGGCCGTTTGTTATCCGAGCGTTTATTTAACGGCATGACAGATGCCAAAATGGATTACAAGCTGATCCCAACCGTCGTGTTCAGCCATCCACCAATCGGTACTATGGGCTTGACCGAACCAGAAGCCCGTACCCAATACGGCGATGATAACGTTAAAGTGTATACCTCGACGTTTACCTCAATGTACACCGCCGTAACTGCCCATCGCCAAGCCTGTAAGATGAAGTTAGTTTGCGCTGGCAAGGACGAAAAAGTCGTCGGTATTCATGGTATTGGTTTTGGTATGGACGAAATCCTCCAAGGTTTCGGCGTCGCTATGAAAATGGGCGCAACTAAGGCTGATTTCGATGCGGTTGTTGCTATCCACCCAACGGGCGCCGAAGAATTCGTTACCATGAGGTAAAAGCGATTTTCGCTTTGATTTCATCATATTTAGGGCCAGCTAATGCTGGCCCTAATTGATCATAGATAGCATAAAATCATTAACTCTCACGCGACTTTCCTATAATCTCGACTGAGTACTTTGCATTTTAAACACACAGCGCGGTTATCGCTGCGCCACTGTAATCGGGATGAATAGCGTAATGCTTAAAGAACTCGCGTTCGATGGTTTGTTATTTAGTCCATTAATTATCTTTATCCCCTTAGCTTTTCTGCTTTCCTGCATCACTCGCTTGGTACTCTATCAAACTGGGCTCTATCACAAGCTGTGGCGCGAAGCTTGGTTCGAAGTTGGGCTGTTTATCTGCTATCTGGCGTTGGTCATTTACTTGCTTGGGAGTTGATTGTTCATGGGAAAAATCTTTCGTATCAGCCTCACCCTCATTGTGGTCGCGGTTGCAGGTATAGCCGGACATTGGATATGGTCACACTACCTTTATTCTCCTTGGACTCGCGACGGCCGAGTTCGCGCCGAAATCATTACCATAGCGCCAGATGTGTCCGGTTGGGTGAACCAACTGAATGTAAAAGACAATCAAATCGTCAATAAGGGTGATGTGTTGTTCACTGTGGACGATACCCGCTACAAGGCCACGATTGCCGAATTGAATGCCAAAGCGGAAAGCCAAAAATTGGCATGGGAACTGGCAAAGCATAAGTACAAACGCCGTATCGGTTTGACCAATGACAACTTAGTTAGCAAAGAAACCTTCGACGAAGCCTTTATCAATACCGAACTGGCACGAACCAGTTATGAGCTCGCACAGGCGCAATTAAATACCGCCAAAATTGACTTAGCGCGAACGCAAATTCACGCTCCCGAAAACGGCACTCTGATCAATTTAAGTCTGCGTAATGGCAACTATGTCAGCAAAGGCAACTCGGTATTTTCGCTGGTCAAACAAGACTCTCTCTATATCACAGGCTATTTTGAAGAAACCAAAATCCCCTTGGTTCACATAGGTCAAAACGCCGATGTCAGCCTGATGAGTGGCGGCCATGTCTTGCATGGCAAAGTGACCAGCATAGGTAAAGCAATCGCCAATACCAATGTCACTACTAATGGACAGTTATTGCCGCAAATCGGCCAAACCTTTAATTGGGTGAGGTTGTCGCAGCGCATTCCAGTCGATATTCAGCTAGATAGCATTCCTAAGGACATAGAGCTGAGCGTCGGCATGACAGTTTCCATCCAGCTACAGACTGACAAATAGTCATTATGACGCTGTTACTGAAGAGTTTATTCTTTCCAGACCGACGAACCCTTATCTTCGCGATTAAGGGCGTGATCTCGATGGCGCTCGCCTTATATGTGGCCATGTTCTTAAATCTAGAACGGCCATATTGGGCGCTGGTGTCGGCGGTATTTCTGCAAATCCGCCCCGAAAGTGGACTCGTGATCGAAAAGGGTTTATGCCAAATCGGCGGCACCTTAGTCGGTGCGCTCGCAGGGATTGCCATACTCAACTGGTTTACGCCCTATCCCGAACTCGCCTTAGGATTACTCGCCTGCTGGATAGGGCTAAATTCTGGGTTGTCCGCCATGGTGCGCCAGCAAAACTTTGTCTATGCCTTTGCTATGGCGGGCATGACCGCCTGCTTGATAGTGCTCATTGTGATGGCGAGCCCAAGCACGGCCGATAGTGCAAAAATATTCGATGTGGCACAGTCGAGGATCAGCGAGATTGTCGTCGGGGCGATTTGCGCCGTCTTGGTCAGCTCGCTACTTTGGCCGACCAAGGTAAAACATAGTCTACAATTGCATGCTAAAAACACCATTAATCATACGCTTAACTATCTTGCATTAGAACTCGATTTACAGGGGGAACATGCGAGTCGCCATGAACATATCGACACGATTATGGAGTCAGTATCGGCGCTGAGTGACGATTCCAGTGCGGTGATTTATGAAGGCCCCGAAGGACGCGGGCAGAGCCATGCGGCGAACTTTCTCTGCAATAAAACCCTTTCGCTATTGGCGGCAATCCAAATATTTGGCCGGCTGCAACGTAATCATTCCCATCTTGTTAGCGAACCACTCGCGAAATCCTTAGCTAATATGCGCAGCAGTTTTACCTTGATGGCGCAATCGAGTGATTACCAAGAATGCTACAAAATGGCGCGCACCTTGAGGTATCAACTCCAGCAAAACCTGATGCAATACCGCGACCGCGCGCCATTAGAGACGCGCTTACTCAAAGTCGCGATGGAATTAAGCGCCGATCTGATCATGGTGCTCAAGAGTTATAACGTGCTAACCAGTCATTCTGCGGTACAGCTCAACGCGCCGCCGATGGAGTTTCACCGAGACCCATTAATAGGCGTTACCACGGGCCTGCGCAGCATGGCGGTGTTTGTCATTGGGGCTTCACTGTGGATTGGCACAGGGTCGAGCGCGGTCCTCATGATGATCCTGCTGCCCGTGGTCTTTTCCATCATGATGGCACGCCAACCACTGCCGATGTTAACCACGATTTTGCGCCGTATTCTTGTCGGCATCACTATCGCAGTACCGCTCACAGTGTTTTACGCTTTACCTTTGCTGGCACAGAGTAGCGGCGATTTCGAAATCCTCGTTTTAGTGCTCGCTGGGCCGTTTTTTATCGGCTTACTCGCCTTGGCTAATCGACCGACCTTGCCCTATGGGCTCGGCATTTGCGTGCCGTTTGCTGTGTTAGTGCAGCCCAGCAACACCATTTCATTTGCGATAGAAAACACCGTCAGCAATGCCTTAGCGATTTTTGTCGGCGTTACTGTGCTGTATTGGTTGTTTAAATTGATTACTGAACCTAGCCAGCGGTTGATGCAATATCGTCTGCTGCAATCCATCCAAAAAGATCTGGTGCATATCGCACAGCATGATGATCCTGAGCCTTGGTTTAACGCCCGCATGGGCGATCGACTGCTGCGGATCGCCAGTTACGAAAAAGGCTCGGGCAAGAGTTCGAGGGTATTTACCGATCTGGTGTTTACGGCACTTAATCTAGGCCATGTGTCGATTCGGATGCGGCGCATGTTGCAGGGCATTTCAGATACGCACTTAAACTTAGGCTTAGAAAATGCACTCAACCTTTGGCAACACAATTTAGGTCAGGCATTTATCGCCTGCGCCCACGGACAAGTCGCAGAAGAGTTTAAAATCAGCAGCGAAGCCTTATTACAAGCGCTGGCCCAATGTCCGTTACCCAACGAACAATT
The DNA here is from genome assembly GCF_031932065.1 of Shewanella scandinavica. NCBI lineage: Bacteria > Pseudomonadati > Pseudomonadota > Gammaproteobacteria > Alteromonadales > Shewanellaceae > Shewanella > Shewanella scandinavica. The sequence goes on along the minus strand of NZ_JAUOES010000003.1, from coordinate 75,436 downwards.
CACTATGATTACTGGGATGTTTGAACGCATCACTTTAACCTTCGAACGTACTGCCCACAGTATCGCCGAGCAGAAAAACACCTCAGAAAAATAGTCAGTTCTCAAACTATTTCCCACCCCAAAAGCCACTCTTTTACTGCCACCAAAACCATTTAAATCCAATAGAAGCTTGATATTTGGCCGATAAAATGCCTTAATATAGTTAGATCACTAACTATATTGGTGATATAAATTCAATTATCAACCAAGGAGAAATTATGTCTACGGAGAACCCACCAGAGGAAAATCTCATCTCGCAAGTAGCAAGCTTTACCCGATTACACGCTAAGGAATCAATGCAGTTTATGTGTTTACTTGCAATATTAAGCACCTATCTCTTTGTCATTTTGAAACCGAGTATTATTCAAAATAACAAAGCGTTAGGAGAAAAATAACCAATGAATTACCTCGCTTACATTTCCTTAGCTATCTACTTTATCGTTATGCTCGCCATTGGCTTATTCGCTTACAAAAAATCCACCAGCGATGTGTCAGGCTATATTCTTGGCGGCCGTAAGGTAAGTCCACAGGTCACCGCACTCTCAGCGGGTGCATCTGACATGAGTGGCTGGATGCTAATGGGTCTTCCCGGCGCTATGTTTTTGGTTGGTTTCGAAACCATTTACATCGCACTTGGGCTATTGATTGGTGCTCTAATCAATTACTTGGTCGTTGCACCAAAACTTAGGGTTTATACCGAGGTGGCGGACAACGCCCTCACTATCCCGGAGTTTTTTGCTAAACGCTTCGGCAATGCTAACGGCAGTATCCGTATTATTTCGGCCGTGATCATTGTGATCTTCTTTACCTTGTATACCTCGGCAGGTTTAGTGGCTGGCGGTAAATTGTTTGAGTCAGCATTTGGCCTGAACTACGACATAGGTTTAGTCGTCACACTAGCGGTTGTGGTTTCTTATACCCTGTTAGGCGGATTCTTGGCAGTGAGCCTCACTGACTTTGTCCAAGGCTGTATTATGTTTGTCGCCTTAGTCTTAGTTCCTGTCGTGGCATATCAAGAATTTACCAGCGCTGACACTATGTTGAACTTTGCGTATCAGTCGATTCCACACTTCACCGATGCGATGCAAAACGTCACTATGTTAGGGCTTATCTCAAGCTTATCTTGGGGACTCGGTTACTTTGGCCAACCGCATATTATTGTCCGCTTCATGGCGATTCGTTCAGTAGCTGACATTAAAACCGCCAGACACATAGGTATGGGCTGGATGACAGTGACCATTGTGGGTGCACTGGCAACAGGTCTTGTCGGTATCGCTTACGCCAATAAATTTGGTATGAAGCTGACCGATCCTGAAACCATCTTTATCGTGTTTTCTGAGTTGTTATTCCATCCGATCATTAGTGGCTTCTTACTGGCCGCCATTCTGGCCGCGATCATGAGCACCATTTCATCGCAGCTATTAGTGTCATCAAGCTCACTCACCGAAGATATCTATCGCGTGATGTCGAAGAAAGAATCTACCGAAAAAGACATGGTGAAAATGGGTCGCTTTGGCGTAGCAGGCGTGGCAATTGTCGCGAGTCTACTGGCGCTCGACCGCTCTAGCAGTGTGCTGTCACTGGTGAGTAATGCATGGGCAGGATTCGGTGCCGCCTTTGGTCCATTAGTTTTGTTTAGCTTGTATAAAGCTAACTTAACTCACAAAGCCGCAATTGCGGGCATTGTCTCTGGCGCTGCTACAGTGTTGTTTTGGATTTATGCACCGGTATTGGCAGATGGAAAAGCCTTAACCACAGTGGTGTATGAAATGATCCCCGGCTTTGCCGTGAGCAGTGTGGTGATTTGGATAGTCTCGTTACTCGATACTGATCCCTGTGCCAAAACCACTAAATTATTCCATAAGGCTGGCCGTGTTTTAGCCGAAGACAGATGAGGCGCGCAGGTATGACTGACTTACCCTGGAAACGCATTGTCGTTAAGGTAGGTAGTGCCCTGATTGCACCCCACAAACAAGGTTGCAGCAGCCACTACTTACTCGGCATTGCCCAATTTATTACTTATTGTCGTGCCCAAGGGATCCAAGTTGTCTTGGTCTCTTCGGGCTCAGTCGCCGCAGGATGGCATCACTTTGGCGAGGTTGATAAACCTAGCGTCACAGTGAAGAAAGCCATGGCAGCAGCAGGTCAGGCCGATATGATGGCCACATGGAACAAGTTATTTGATTTCCCGACCGCACAGCTACTGTTAACCCACGGTGATTTACGCAATCGAGATCGTTACATCAGTATTAAAGATACGATTTTCAGCCTACTCGAACATGGGCTACTGCCTATCATCAACGAGAACGATGCCGTCACCGCCGACAAGCTCAAAGTTGGCGATAACGATAATCTCTCGGCCATGGTAGCCGCGGCGGCCGATGCCGATACCCTGATTATCTGTTCAGATGTGAACGGGCTTTACACACAAAACCCCCATGAAAATCCCGATGCACAGCTTATCAAGCAAGTGAACGAGATTAATGCCGAAATCTACGCCATGGCAGGCGGCGCCAGCAGTGCCGTCGGCACAGGTGGTATGCGGACTAAGATACAAGCCGCCAAGAAGGCGATTTCCCACGGGATTGAAACCTTTATCATCAATGGTTTCGATGCTGACTCATTCAACCAACTGTTGAAGGGTCAAAATCCGGGCACACTCTTCACTTCCCATGAAAAACCCATGCAAGAACATCTGCATTGGATGACACATACCTCGCAGGCTCAAGGTGAAGTTATTGTCGAAAATGACTTTAGTATCGACCTAGACGAACATAGCGAGCAATTGACCAGCGACGATGTCGTTGCCATCAATGGGGACTTCTCTGCCGGTGACACCATTTTAGTTCGCAAAGGTGATGGGACTAAATTGGCCAAGGCCAAATCCATTTACAGTAGTTGTTTACTTAGCTTTATTACGGACCAAGACGATCGCGAGTTTGCCAGTGAATTTCAGCAAAAGACTGGACCGATCATTTCCGAGAAAAATATCGCCATTCTCGAATAAGCATCAGCCGAATAACGCTAAGCGATTAAACATCTTAACGGAGTAAATATGAATTTAATCAAAAATTTATCTCAAGAAGCTGCCAAGGCGGCTCTGATCCTCGCCCAAGTCGACGAACAGCTTAAAAATACTGTACTCCTCGACATGGCGCGTTCATTACGTGAAAAGTCCTACGAAATCCAAAGCGCTAACTTGATTGACCTACACAGAGCAACAGCCGATAACCTTGCCCCTGCTATGCTCGACCGCTTAACGCTAACACCAGAACGCGTAGAAGCCATGGCAGTAGGGATTGAAACCATCGCTGCCTTGCCCGATCCGATTGGCAACGAACGCTATATTGGTCAACGACCTAACGGCTTATCCATCAGCAAGATGCGCGTGCCATTAGGCGTGGTTTGTATGATTTATGAAGCACGTCCGAATGTTACCGCCGATGCGGGTGCCCTGTGCTTTAAATCCGGCAATGCCGTGATTTTGCGCGGTGGTAAAGAGGCGCTGCACACCAGCAAAATTATCGCCACCATTTTGCAAAGCGTATTGAAACAATACGGCTTGCCCGAGGCGTTAATCACAGTAGTGCCAGACCCAGATCGCGCCCTCATGCTAGAACTGCTGCAGCAACGAGATTATATCGATGTGATCATTCCCCGCGGCGGCGAAGGCTTGATTAACTTTGTGACTGACAACAGTAAAATCCCAGTGATCCAGCATTTTAAAGGCGTGTGTCATTTATACGTCGATAAAGATGCCGATCTGGATATTGCTATGGACTTACTGCTCAACGGTAAAACCCAGCGCACAGGCGTGTGTAATGCCCTCGAAGCCCTATTAGTACACCAAGAAATTGCCTCGCAATTCCTGCCTAAAGTGGCCAAAGCGCTGGCCGAGCATAAGGTTAAAATCAATGCTTGTACCCAATCCGGTGGCTACTTCGAAAACTGTACTTATATGGAAGAAGACGATTTCGGCCAAGAGTATTTAGATCTCGAAATCGCCATTCGCCAAGTCGATCACTTCGACCATGCAATCCAACACATTGCCCGTTTTGGTAGCCAGCACACCGAAGTGATTTGCACCGAAAACGAAGTCACAGCAGCACGCTTCCAACGTGCAGTCGATGCCTCAGTGGTGATGGTCAATGCTTCTTCGCGCTTCTCCGACGGCAGCGAACTCGGTCTTGGCGCCGAAATCGGCATCGCGACCTCTAAGCTACATGCCTACGGCCCAATGGGACTCGAGTCCTTGACCGCTGAGAAGTATTTAGTCTCAGGTACAGGCCAAGTGCGGGCGTAAACCTAAGGTGTAAATCACACTTTTAGGCTTAACAAGTCCGTTGGATTTCGATTCAATTGTAAAGATTAAAGGCCACAGTCGGTAACGACTGTGGCCTTTTTGTTGGCTAGAGGAGCTTGAGTCACAACAGCTTTTGTTCCAAGTCGATGCCCTGAAACCGAGTTATAGTAAGACATGCGCTAAAAGCGCGGTTCCCACCGCGACCGCTTATCACAGCTCGCTGACAAACTATTCGCCAATAAGTTACAACCCCGCTTCAACAATTTACACATTGGGCATATTGCATTTATTTTCAACAAACCTATTATGCGATCGATTCTCATTTGCAACTATGTGCTTTATTTGCACTCAGTATCACCAATCATCATTTAATCTGAAATCGCCTGAAAGGATTGAAATACCATGCCTCCCCTATCTGTTTTAACGTCATGGCGCTCGCCATTGATCCCTGTACTTCTCAGCACACTCACTTTGACGGTTCAAGCCAATACGGACCCTAAGCAAGATGAGAAAGAAGATACAGAACAGATAGAAAGATTGAACGTAGTAGGAACCTACACCCGAGCGGCAATGAATAGCGCCACGGGTTTGTCTATGTCACTCAAAGAAACCCCGCAAAGCGTCACTTTGATTACCGAAGAGATGATCAGTGACAAAGGTTTGATCACTATGGAGTCAGTGTTAAACCACACTCCGGGCGTCACTATGGTGGGTGATGCCTCTGAAAACAGTAAGATTTTCGTGCGCGGTTATGCACTCGACAGCGGTGTGCAAATTGACGGCTTAATCACAACCTCTTCATCCAATGTTTACAGCGGCTCAATTGATCAAGGTTTAGCCCCTGTGATTGCCGAACGAGTTGAAGTGTTAAAAGGTGCGGCCGGGATCTTAAGCGGCTTAGGTGAACCTTCTGCCACGGTTAACTTTATTCGTAAACGCCCAACGGATGATACCCGCGCCACTGCAAGTGTCAGTTATGGCTCGTGGAATACCTATAGATTAGAGGCCGATGTTTCTGGCTGGCTCACGGATTCAGGCAATGTGAAAGGTCGATTCGTCAGTGCGGTGAAGAAAGGCGATTCGTTTATCGACCGCTATCAACGCGATACCACAGTGCTTTATGGCGTGGTTGAAACGAGTCTAGGTACAGATACTAGCTTGTCACTGTTTGCGGACTATCAAAAATCGCAAACCGATGGCGTGTATAACTGGAACTCTAATCCTGCATTTTATACCGATGGCACAGCTGTCGAGTTCGGCCGCAGTTATTCCAGCTCACAGGACTGGACCCATTGGGACGTGACCCAAAAAAGTCTCATGGCCGAGTTTAAACATAGATTCGATAACGACTGGTCACTCGTCAGTGCCTACCGTATTGCTAACGCCACCATAGATGCATTGGCCTTTTACCCTGGCGACAACATAGTGAAATCAACCGGCGAGTTTGTCGGCCCTTGGGGCGATACTTATGCCGCCCAGCATGATAGAGAATCCGATACCAACAGTTTCAACCTATATGCAACGGGTAACTTCGATTTACTCGGCCGTGAACATAGCGCTGTGATCGGTTTTAACTATGGTGACAACGAGTTCGATAACATCAACACGAACTCCGCCCCCCAACGTCGCTATAACGTCGCGGATCAGGGCAATTACCCCAAGCCTAATATTCCTAATTCCCCCACCAATGGCCAAACCAATGAACAAAGCCAATCGGGTGTTTACGGCACGGTCCGTATCAATGTGTTGGATTCACTGAAATTAATGGTCGGCGGACGCGTAAGTAACTGGTCCTATGAAAAGCATGATCTCGTGGGTAACAGCACAGATGCAACCATGGAAAAAACCGGTATTTTCATCCCCTACTACGGCCTAGTCTACGATGTGACCGAGCAGATCGCTGTCTACGCTAGCCGTACTGAAATCTTCAAACCTGGGACCTATTTTGGTGAAGATGGCCAACTGCTCGAACCTGCAGAAGGCACAAACGTCGAAGGCGGCGTCAAGGTCGCGCTGTTCGATGACATGCTAAACATGTCAGCCGCCGTCTACGAAACCAATAAAGACAACGAACCCGAGTATGCAGGTAAAGGTCAGCTACCTTCCGGTGACTCTATCTACGAAAGTGTGGATGGAATTACCACCAAAGGCTATGAGTTAGAAATTGCCGGACGTCTTACCGACTTATGGGATATCAGCGGCGGTTATACCCACAACAATGCAGAAGATAAAGATGGCCTACGCCGCCAAACCTATCTCCCCGAAGATATTTTCAAACTGACCACTAAGTATAACTTTGAAGACATCCTCCCCGGTGTTACTGCGGGCGCAAGCTGGCGCTGGCAGAGCAGCACCTTCTATCAAGGCACTATTTGGGGTGTCGATGGCGCGCCGAATGTGGCTTACCGCCAAGCACAATCCGCCTACTCACTCGTCGACTTAATGTTTGGCTACCAAATAACACCGTCGATTTCGATGCAAGTGAACATCAACAATATTTTCGACAAAAACTATAACCGCTCACTCTGGGGCTACGCAGACTTTGGCGAGCCACGTAATGCCACGCTGTCATTACGTTGGACACTGTAAATTTTGCACCCAACACTAAACTATATTAAGGATAATTAAATGAAACAAGCACTTGTACTACTCACTTTACTTGGTGGTATCGCCTTTTCGGCTCAAGCACATGAAGTATGGCTTGAGCGCAGCAGCGATGGTTCGGTCAAAGTGCAATTTGGTGAACCGGGTTCAGAGTACGCCACAGCCGAAGAGTTAGCGTCGTTAAGCGCGGCACGAATTTTCGACGCCAATGCCAAAGCGCCGCTGACCGCCACAGCGCAAGCCGATCATTTGTTGGTTAAAACCCAAGATGGCAAGAGTGACGTCAGTTTCTATGCCGATACCGCGTGGCAACCCTGGAAAACCGAGACAGGACTACAAGCCGCAATACTCTATGCCCGCACGGGACAAGAACACACCAAAGCGCTGCAAGATTTTGAATTTACGCCAGTAAAGTCAGGCGCTCCCGAGTTTGTGCTTAACTATAAAGGCGCGCCACTGGTGAATCATCCAGTGCAAGTGTATCGCCCCGGTTTTTGGAGCAAGTCTTTCACTACCGATGCCCAAGGTAAATTCGCCCTCGATACCCCAGATGCAGGCCGCTACTTGCTCGTCAGCAACCACACCACAGAAGGCAAACAAACACTGGCTGGCAACGAGGTTGATAGCGTTTTACACATCACCACCACAAGTTTTATCACTCAGTAACAATCTTAATAGTGAGATGGAGTTAACGTGCGGTATTTAATGATAGGTTTATACCTGCTGTGTTTTGCAGTCCACGCAAGCGCAGTACCTGTAACAGTCGCCTTGCCCCAAACTGGCAGCACCAATGAACTGTTGCCACTCAGTGGCACCATTAAATCCGCACGGGTGGCTCGCTTATCGGCACGTACCGATGGCCTAGTAGCCAAAGTGCTGGTCGATGCAGGCTCCCAAGTCCGCGCAGGCCAGCCTTTACTCGCACTCGACGATACCTTAGCCGTACATCAATTAGCACAGCGTCAAGCCGATGTAATAGCCGCTAAGACCATGCTGGCAGAAAAGCAGCGACTCCTCACCGAAGCGCAAACACTCAGCGCTCAGCAGTTATTCCCCGAAACAGAGCGCGCGATTCGCCAAGCGGCGTTAACCGAGGCCGAAGCCAATCTGCAAAGTTTAACGGCGGCACTCGCACACCAAAAAGAGGTAGTCGCCCGTCACCAACTGATGGCGCCGTTTGCGGGGGTGATTTCCAGCAAACAAACTGAAACCGGTGAATGGGTTAATGTCGGCACTGAAATCTTCACCTTAGTATCCCAAGAACAGCTCTGGCTCGACATTCAAGTGCCGCAGGAAATGTTCCAAAGCGTAGCCACTGCGACTCACGTGGACATTGCCGCCGACATGCTGCCTGAACAAGCGTTTATCGGCCATGTGAGTGCCCTTGTCCCTGTGAGCGACCACAATGCTCGCAGCTTCTTGGTACGCTTGACTATTCCCGAAGCGGATGGACTTTTGATGCCCGGCACATCAGCCACTGCCACCTTCCACTTACAGCGAGCGCAACACAGTGTTGTCGTGCCGCAAGATGCGCTAGTCCGTCACCCCGACGGCCAGTTCAGCGTCTTTACCGTGCAAAACAACATAGCCCAACGGCATACCGTTCAAGTGGGCCATACGAGCGCCATCGGGATTGAAATCCTCAGTCCATTACCCAAAGACGCGCCCGTGGTGATCCGCGGTAACGAGAGTTTACAAGACCAACAGTCAGTCTCTGTGCGCAACTCTGTCATAGGAGGTTAGTGGGATGCTGAAGTTTGGTATTAAACATGGCACCTTACTGTCGGTCATCGTCTTGATATTCTGCGTATTGGGCACGGCTGCGGCACTGCGTATCCCAATCCAAATGATCCCCGACCTAGATGTGCGCACCATCAGTGTCGCCACAGGTTGGCCGGGAGCAACGCCGCAAGACGTTGAAAAAGAAATTCTGCTTGAGCAGGAACGCTACCTGCGCACCCTGCCCAACTTACAACGCATGACATCTTGGGCAGATACGGGTTCGGCATGGATCGAACTCGAATTCCCCCAAAGCACTGAGATAAGCGATGCGCTTATTCGTGTTAGCAATGCGCTCAGTCAAGTGTCGTCCTACCCTGAAAACGTCGATCAACCAAGGCTTTACAGCAGTTCATATTCAGACAACGCTTTCATGTATTTCCGCCTCGTGCCTGTCGCGGGGAACCCGCTGAATCTAGATATAGACATGATGCGCGATTTCGCTAACGATTTCATTCGCCCACAAATGGAGCGCGTCAAAGGCGTTTCCTCCGTCACTATTCAAGGCGGCGCTGAACGGCAAATTCAAATACGGCTCGATCCCGCCAAACTCGCCCAACGCGGCATCAGCATTATGGATGTGCGCCAAGCCATTAGAGATCGCAACAAGGACACCTCAGCGGGCGATATCGACAGTGGTAAAAAACGTTATTTACTGCGGGTGATTGGCCGTTTCGAGGATTTAAATCAACTTAAGCAACTGATTTTAAAACGCCAAGGTAATACCAATATTCTGCTGCAAGACGTTGCCGAGATAAAACTCGACCACGCTGAGATCCGTGAGCTGTCATTTGCCGAACAAGAACGTACCCTCAGCTTAGCGGTTAAGCGGGACGTCGGTTCTAACGTTATCGCCATCAAAGCCGCCATGATGCCTGTGGTAGCGCAGATCAATCAAAATCAACTCGCCCAGCACGCCATGCAATTAGAGCTATTCAGTGATGATGTGCGCTATGTGCAAGATTCGGTTGAAAATGTGTGGGTTAATTTGGGCCTAGGCGCATTACTGGCAACCTTAGTCATGTACCTCTTTTTGCGCTCGAGTCGAGCCACCCTGATAGGCGTTATCGGTATTCCGCTGTGTACCTTAGCCGCCTTCGTCGGGCTGCTAGTGTTTAATCGCACTATTAATGTCATTTCGCTGGCGGGTGTGGCCTTTGCCATCGGCATGACAGTCGATAACAGCATTGTGGTACTCGAAAGCATTGAACAAGCCCGCAGACGCGGATTAGATCGTCTCGAAGCAGCCATCAGTGGCATTTACGATGTGTGGCCTGCGGTACTGGCCTCGACACTCACTACAGTGCTGGTGTTTGTACCCATTCTATTTATTAAACAAGAAGCGGGACAACTGTACTCGGATATCGCGATTGCCATCGCTGCATCTATTGTCGCTTCTATGTTGGTCGCGGTGTTCATCGTACCCGCCGCTATTGCCCGTTTTGGTTTCGGTAAGATACGCTCGGCAAGCACAAACCAAAGTGAGCCGCCCAAAGCATCACGCATATTGAGCTTAGTCAGCCAGCTGGTGCTATCGGCAAAACGCCGCGCCGCTGTGATTGTGCTATCACTCGTCTCGACGATTGGGCTTGCGGCTTGGCTTATGCCTCCGACCGAATATTTACCCGAAGGCGAAGAGCCAAAAGCCTTTACCTCTATGGTCGCGCCGCCGGGTTACAACCTGTCGGAAATGGCTAAAATTGCTGAAGAATTAACGACTCAGCTATCTGCGAGAGTCAATGCCGAGGCGGCATCCTTTGAATCTGGTGAGCAAAAAATCCCGCCGCTAAAATACTATACCCTCAGCGTAGGTGTCGGCAGTATTTGGGTGATGAGCGAGCCCGTTCGCAGCCAAGATATGGATGCCATGATGAGCTCACTCACCGCCTTATTTGAGCAATATCCGGGCATGCGCGCCTATTCATCGCGGGGATCAATTATTTCCAGCAACGATGGCGGCACCCGCGCAGTCGCCTTGGATATTTCAGGCCCAAATCAAGCCAGCCTCTACCGCGCTGCCGAAGCGGCGTATCAAGCGGCAGAAAAAGTGTTTGCCGAGCCGCAGCTGTATTCAGACCCATCAACCTTGTCGCTAGATCAACCCCTGTGGCAGATTTCCCCTCGCTGGCAACGTCTTGTAGAGCAAGATTTTAGCGGCAGTGAGTTTGGCTATGCGGTTTCGGCACTGAGCGATGGCGCCTATGTCGACGAGTTTTTCCTCAATGATAACAAGGTTGATATCTTCCTCTTTAGCCTTGCGGGCAATCAACAGAGCCTGTCGCAATTGGCGCTCGCACCGATAGTGACGCCTAAGGGCAATGTGTTGCCACTGCAAGCCTTGGCCGACATTAGCGAGCAGATGGATAGCGACAGTTTACGCCGCGTCGATGGCCGCAGAACAGTGACTCTTTACATTATTCCACCGCGCGCCATTGCGCTGGAAACCGCAGTGGCTAAGGTGCGGGAAGAATTAGTCCCTATCCTCTATCAACAAGGGGCGGTCGGCAAAGATGTCAGTTTGGATATTTCAGGCGCAGCCGATCAACTCGAAGCGACGAAAGCGGCACTTTCTAGCAATTTTCTGGTCGCCGTATTGATCATCTACTTGTTATTAGTCGCAATTTTTAATCACTGGGGTTATCCGTTATTTGTGCTGATCACTATCCCACTCGGGCTCGCAGGCGGGTTAGTCGGCTTACAAGCGCTTAATTATACTGGCAGCTTGTTTGCGTATCTTGGCGGCCAAGGTTGGCACCAACCCTTTGATATGATTACCATGCTTGGATTTTTAATCCTGCTCGGCACAGTCGTTAATAACCCGATTTTGATCGTGGAACAGAGCCGTAAAAACCTGCAATCGGGTCTGTTTAGTGTCGTTGACGCCGTCAAATCTGCCGTCGCCAATCGATTACGGCCGATTTTAATGTCCACAGCGACGACCTTGTTTGGCCTATTACCGCTGGTGTTATTCCCTGGGGCAGGCAGCGAACTCTACCGCGGTGTTGGCATAGTTGTGCTGGCAGGCCTTATCGTGGCAACGCTCCTCAGCTTAACCTTTTTACCCGCCCTGTTAATCTCTGTGTTGTCCTACACCAACAGGGCCAATTTAACCGCCAGTTCAGCCAAAGTGGCACGCCATCATGATTGAGAAAATCGCCATGACTCAGCCGTTAATGCAAAGACTAACGCGTTGGAAAAATTCCGCTATTTGGCGCGATAGTCTGCACATAGGTAATCGCTGCCTCGCAGCAACCTTTGGTGGCTATTTGATAAGTGCGGTCGCGACTATTTTGCTCGCGCAAATCCTGCCGTTATCTCAGGTTGATCGGGTGTTAACCGCCATGATGCTGTCATTTACTGTGTACACCTGCGCCGTGATTTGGGTGTTCAGCGTTAAATCAACGTGGCGATACTGGCTGGATTTATTCGCGCTTAGCGGTCTGCTGTATCTAGCCTACCTTGCCGCTAAGGCGTTGGATATCAATCCTATTCAAGGTGGCGGATTATGAAAGACTCCTTTTTTCGTTCAATGACTTGGCTACACACTTGGGTGGGATTACTCACCTGCTGGGTGTTATTTCTAGTGTTTTTTGCCGGAACAGCGGCCTATTACCGTGCTGAAATCAACCTGTGGATGCAACCCGAAAACCACGGCAGCCAATATGATGTCAATGCGGATAACCAACAGCTAATACTCAAAGGTCTAACGGCCTTGGCACAGCAAGCCCCCGACGCTGAGACATGGTGGGTGTATCTGCCCACACAGCGGACGCCATTACTGACCTATGCGTGGAGTGAACCTGCCGCTGAAGGCCAGCGATTTGGTGATTATCATCAAGGCTTTATTAACCCTGCGACGGGTGAAGCACTACCCAAAGCGCGGGAAAGTCGAGGTGGCGATTTCCTCTATCGACTGCATTTCGACTTGTACTACATGAGCGTCATCACTGCGCGTTGGATCGTCGGTTTTTGTACTATGTTCATGTTAGTCGCCATCATCAGCGGGATAGTGATCCACAAGCGGATTTTTAAGGATTTTTTTAGTTTTAGACCCGGCAAAGGCCCGCGCTCTTGGCTCGATGCCCACGTCGCCAGCTCAGTGCTTGCCTTACCTTTCCATCTTATGATCACATACACCGGCCTAGTGACCCTGATGTTTATGTACATGCCATGGGGGCTGAGCACGCAATATGGTGATGAAACTCAAGCCTTTTATTCGCAATGGAAACCCATTTACCAAACTCCCGCCGCCACGGGCACGCCAGCCACTATGCTCGATAGTCAGAGTTTACTCAGTGCGATTCACAGTGTCGTCGGTGAGTCACCAATTGAAGGCTTACAGTTTGATAATCTCAACGACAGCAATGCCAGCGTAACAGTCAAAATCGCCCCTAAGCACAGCTTAAATCAGCAAGCGCCTTGGTATCACTTGTCTACTGTGACAGGTGCTGTGTTGGCGCAGTCGGCAGTGACTTCGGGAGCGAATCAAACCCAAAGTGCCATGATAGCCCTGCACAGTGGTCGCTTTGCTGGCCAAGGCCTACGTTTACTGTATTTACTGGCGGGATTAACGGGCTGCGTGATGATCGCCAGCGGCGCGATTATGTGGGCCGAAAAACTGGCACAAAAGCAGCTTAAAAAAGATAAGAATCATAGCGGGCTCACGCTAGTGAACATGTTGAATCTCGCCACCTTTGCTGGCTTACCCATAGCGCTAGCCTGTTATTTTTATGCCAATCGACTCTTACCCGTCACCTTTGCTGATAGAGAGAACTGGGAAATCCATTGTTTCTTTATCAGTTGGGCGTTAGTCGCACTGCTCGCTTGCTTCAAACGAGATAAACAAACATGGCAACGACTCTTTTTACTCACCGCCTTGCTTTATGGCCTGTTACCCCTGCTCAATGCCATGACTTCACAGTTTCAGCTGATAAGCAATTTACAGCGCCAAGCCTATGTTCTCGCAGGATTTGATCTCATGATGCTCGCACTTGCGGCGCTGTTTTACATAGCAGCCAAACGCTTGCGTAGCCCTAAAAAAGTGCTGGCTACACAGGTAACCAAAGCGACGGCAGAATTAGGAGTTGAATCATGACAGCCACAGTCGAATTGTTAACCTGTTTTATCGCCATGGGGCTGTTGGCCTTATCTTATTTTAGCCACCACCGCGCCGTGCGTAACCGCCCGTTAACCGATGCACAGGCACGCGGATTTCGCACCGCTGGTACTGCAACGCTCGTCCTGTGCTATTGGCTTGCCAGTCGTCATTACGGCCCCGCGTACGCCAGCGTATTACTGCTCGGCTGGGTGTGTTTAAGTTCAATAATCCTAGTAATTTTACTCAGTTACAAACCACGCTGGCTACAACCCATATTACCCGCCAGCACCGTAGTGTGCTTGCTCGGCTTGTTATATTAACCAATGATTTTAAACACAAAATCACGTCAACCATGAGCGAGACTGATTGATAAAAAATCATAGAGTAGGGATTGTGAGATGAGTTCTTTTTAAAGCGATAAACACATGAGTGACGACATAACTAATGATTAAGCACTCTCATTCCAGTGACTCGCCGTGAATATATCCCTATAGGCTCGACGGCGGCATCTGATGTAGAAGGACCTACGAATGTCGCGATCACATGGATGTGAAAGAGCGACCATGCCGCCAACGGTCACTTACACGCGAGTGCTTAATCTGGTTAATCCTGCGTATTTTTGTAGCTTACGATTTTTACATTAACATCCAAATTTCATAAATGGATAGATCTCAAATGACTTGGGAGTATAGATAAGCGCGTCTTTCTATTCATCAAAAGACACCGCTAGCTCTACCCAATTTCTATAGTCTTGCTTCTGGGCAGTAAGCTCTAGTAAAGCCTCTTTATAATGAACACTAAATTGAACATTTCGTGCAGTCGCTCTTTGGCGCTCTTTTTTTAACCCATCAGCGAAAAATGATTTTCCATTCAACGACCACTCAGAACAGATTTTATTCATATCATTTAAAATGACATACCAACGATTGCTCAAGTCAATGCTACTTTTAGTGGTTGCTTCTCTTGGCAGGAAACCTTGAACCAACGTCTCAATAGAAATAGGAAAAGCATCTACCATATAGACTATACGCGCGGCCGACTGGCCGAAGTTATGCTCTTTATTAGCGGTTTCCATCCACTCTTCATACAATGAATAATGCTTGTCCCTCAATACGAATAAAATGAGCAACAAATAGGGATTCAGTGTTTTGGTGGTATTGCTCAGGACTGCCAAAAATTTATCAACTAATTGCTCCGTTTCCCGCAGTGATAGCCTAAATCTGTCAGCAACAATAGAAACAACTCTTGTGAAGTCATCTATCTCATCTAATCTAGGAATGTATTCTTTCCACAGAGGATTATAAGTCACTTTGCTTTCTGCAATTCTGCCGACAAACTCATAGCGCGAAAGCTCAGTTAACGAGTAACGGCGCCTGAAGAATCGCCCTAAATAGGTTTGTGCATCAAAGCCTTCTCCATAAACAGCTTTCACTGTATGCTGTAATTGCTCAGTATCAGTCGCAACAACAAATGCAATATTATCGAGCTCAAAAAAGTGCTTAACGACTTCTAACATCTCTACTGCGTAACTTGGACGACAGCGGTCTAATTCATCGATGAATATAAAAGCCGGGGTTTTTAAAGCACCATTTTTATGTGCAATTACCGCAGTAATTAATTCTTTAATTTCGGACCGTAAATATTCAACTGACTTCAGTTTATCGTTGTGATCTTTCACTAAGCATTGTGCAATTGCCGCTGCCGACTCACCGAAAATATCCGATGAACCTTTGCTATCATTTGCATGCTCAGGCGTTATTTTATCTTCGCCTTCGATTGAAACATCATCTAAATTCAAACCAGTTGTCTTTTTCACCAATCCTTTGAGTAAAGCAGGCGCAGCAGCCTTGATAAAACGAGCAGATTTCTTGGCAATATTTAACACTGCTTTATTGTCAGGTGGCAGTTGCTCACTTAAAGCGTTTATCAAAGATGAAATCACAGTAAGCATAGGATCGTCAGAATAGTCCTGCTTCCAAGCATCTATATAAACGACAGGGTGACTCTCTTTAATACTCTCAATCCAGCGGTTAATGAAATAGGTTTTACCCGATCCCCACTTAGCGTTTAGGTTTAATACATAACCGCCATCGATGGCATTACTTGCCAAATAGTTGTGCAAAAATGAAGCGTATCTTGCTCTATTAAATGTGTCTTTTGGAAATAATTCTGTTCCCTCAGTGCATAAAATAGGCTTCTGCCAGTTAAACTCTACAATATCATCAGACATAAAATCCCTTTTTATTAATCAGTTACTCATACTTCATTTTTTAAACTATCAACTAAATGAGTGATACAGACAAACACAGGAGTCCACAGAGTTAAGCACTCTCATGGAAGTGACCGTTGGCGGCATGGATGCCGCCGTCGAGCCCTCAGGGACGAGTTTACGGCGAGTCACTGGAGTGAGAGTGCTTAACATCAATCCCATCTGCGATACTTTATTCAGTACCCTCACACTGTGATTTACCTGCTTGATAGCAACTGGGTTGACGTGGGCATACGGCGCCGCGGGAGCAAATCAGGCGGGCGTCGTTTTTGATCCCGCGCTCTATCCAGTTGATATTGAGGATTTTTGCGACGCTCACCAGATCGCTTTTAATGTGCTTGGGAATGGTGACTGAACCGCCACTGGCGACACAGGCATCTTTCAAATCGTGGGCGATAGACAGGGCATCTTTGCCTTGGGCTTCAATGGCTGGATTCAAATCAATACCGGCGCAGAGCACATGCGGGTTGCCCGCCGAGTCTTCGACTTTAATCGACTCGCAGCAGTAAATGCGGGGTTCGTTGCCGACGTTTAAAATCGAAATCTGTGCCGAAGTGCCGACCGTTGGCTCGCTGATCATCCTAAATACGGCCCAATGCTGACAAGGATCTTCCACTAGTCGCATATTGCCCCAAGGCAGTGGGATACCGTTGCCACGGTAAACGGCTTTGAGTTTGCCTGGTGCGTAAGCGTCGAAATAATGCCAATGGGGATAAGGAGATACCACTGTCATGCGCCGCATGGCGACCGAGGCTGACACTTGCAGTTGCTTGTGTACTTCAATCTCATAGCCGTGGCGGTCGAGTAATTGGCGATAAGGCACTTTAGGGCACAGCAGCGCACCGGCAAAAAAACTCGATTCAAAGTCACGCCACGCATGCAAAATATCCTGCGCGTTCAAGGTATTGGACTGCATACCCGCCTCTTCATCCACTTCTAATTTGCGGCCTGAGATCATCACACTCTTGAGGCCGTCCTTGTTGTGCAACACGCAATGACCTATGTGCACGGCTAAATCATATTTGAGTCTATTGGGACGATTTTTGAGGATTTTATTTACATAAATCGTGCTCGGCGGCTCAATAAATGAGGTGACCAACTGACGTGAACTCACGCCCATTTCATCGATAACTTCCTGCGGCGTACTGTCTATCCACTTGATTTTTAATCCCATTCCCTTAGCGATATCCAACATATCGTCCAGAGATAAGGGCATACGTTTGAGGCCGACTTCTTCGGCGGCCCGTTCAAGATCGGGGAAATGATTTTGATGGTGTTCTTGATGGGCGCGGATCAATAAATGGGCAAACTGCCGACCTGAGATCCCCGTCTGCGACAGCATTTCTGGTATCGCGATTTGTAAAATATCATTGGAAAACAAAAAGCTGGGTTCGAGCGCCATACCGCTTATGCCACCACGGCGGCCCTTATCTGGCGTAATGGCGCTCTCTTCGGGTACATCGTCGAGGAACCAGTCGGCATCTTTTTGAAAAACCGCGGCGATGACTGCCAGCATTCCGGCACTCGGCACTCGTTTTCCACGCTCGATCATCGACAAATATGACACAGAGGGCGCACTTCCGGCGTCGACTCGAATGCAGCGTGCCGACAAATCTTCCATGGTTAAGTTATTACGTTTCCGTAGGTTACGTATTTTTGTGCCTAGGAAGTGTGATTTTCTCATCAAGCTCTGGTCATTGCGCATTTTGTAAAATTCACAGTGTAAAATTTTTATTGTGAAATTGTAGTCAAAAAAAGACTAGACTACAAATTAAGCAATCGAGAAACGACTCAAGCAAACCAGCGGAGTCAGCAATTCAAGAAATGCTTAACCACTAACCCTTAAAGCGGGCAAGCACTTAAAGCGGACAAGCCAAGTTGAAAACAAACTTTGATAAGCCAAAAGTTAAATCAAAACCCTGAATTTTTAAATTGAAAGAGTGAGAGGAACGAGCGATGAATATGTCAATTATCAAGAGCAACCAGATCCAACCGAATCTAAACAGCCTCATCGCAGAAGAAGTGCTAGCCGTGGCCCAAGTGAATGTCGCCGAGCACGAAAAGATCGCCAATGCGAAACAATTCCTCGACCGCCTCTTTCCACTCAACTCTGGTTCACACCAAGATGTGAGCAGCTATGTGGTTTACTACCAACACCTGTTGGCCTTTTTTGCCGACGGCAGCCACAGTGGTTTACGTCAGCCAAAACAGTTTGTGGCCTTTAACGGCACTAAAGATGCGCCTTGCGCCATAGTGTTGCAGGACCTAGGTTGCCACGTTGAACTCAGTTTCGACCGCAATGGCATGATAGGTGCGAGAGACGTTGCCAATCTGGAAGATATCCAAATCGAAACGTCATTAAACATGGTCGTCGGAACACCAGAGTCACGTTCAGCCGCATCGCGTCATTGGCTCAGCCTGTTACATGCGGGTATGTCCAGCGCTAACGACACCCAAGATAAGTTGTTTACCGCAAAGGATGGCAGCGATTACAACTTGAAAAGTATCGTAAATTTATAATTTCACGCTCTGTAACCTCGCCATTTATAATCCAGCTAAGAAGATGAACTGAGCACAGTTCATCTTCTTCGATTTACCCTCCTGCTTTGCCAAACCTTCTAAGATTCAATAAAACTGATTAACTAGATAAGTTTAATTGATTTTATTGAGGATCATACACACAGCTATAATGCCCTCTTGCATCTGTCTCCATGATCAATCCAATTGATCGCCATTTTGTATCCGTCGCTTAATGTGAAGATCTATGGTTGGAACGATAAAACCGAATCGCTCGAGCCTAAGGCGTTATGAATTCTTCATCGACATCACAGCAAGATAATAAGACTCATCGCATCGTTTTCATCTGTGCGGGCTTGTTATGCCTCGCGCCTTTTATCTCGTCGCCCATGGCGCTAGTGCTCGGTTTTACCTTAGCCAGCCTTGGCTGGGTGCCAGTGCAATGGAATATTGCCGCGCTCACCAAAAAACTCCTGTCTTATTCGATCATTGGCTTAGGGTTTGGGATTAATTTAAACGCGGCGATAGAGGCGAGCACCCACAACTTCGGCTTGATAGTTGGCTCAATCTTTTTCACCCTCAGCTTAGGGTTTGTGCTCACCCGCGCACTGAAATTTGATCATGTCACTGGTCATTTGATTGCCTCTGGTACTGCTATTTGTGGTGGCAGCGCCATTGCCGCAGTCGCTCCGGCCATCAATGCGCGTAACGATCAAACCGCCACGGCTTTAGCCTGTGTATTTGTGCTGAACTCAGTCGCGCTGTTTTTATTCCCCGCACTCGGTCACTTACTCAATATGAGCCAATACGATTTTGGTGTGTGGAGTGCCATAGCCATCCACGATACTTCATCGGTTGTCGGCGCCGCTTCGGCCTATGGCGATGAAGCCTTAAAAACCGCTACCACCATAAAACTTGCCCGCGCCCTGTGGATTATTCCGATCGCATTGGTCAGCGCAGTGCTGTTTGGTGGCGATAAGCGCAAGCTTAACCTGCCGTATTTTATCGGTTTTTATTGTCTAGCTATTGCCGTGGCCCATTGGTTGCCACAATTCCACGCTGTTTATGACACCTTATTTATGGTGTCAAAACGGGCATTAGTCCTGTGTTTGTTTTTGATTGGTGCAGGCATTACAGTGCAGAAAATGCGGGCGAGTGGCCCCAAACCTTTGTTACTTGGGGTCATGCTGTGGGCAGCAATTGGTATCACGTCTTTAGTGTATATTCTTTATTTTCAATAAATATGGTTAGCAAGAAGCCAGTCTACTCTGCCGTTGGCTTCATTCGCCAAGCCCAGCAGAGGACGCCAACAAAGGCGGAGAATTCGATAAGTGAGCGCACGAGTCCTGTGGTTTGCGTCGAAGCGACCAAGGCAATCAGGCAAAACACGATAATCAGCCAGTTTTTCAATTGCATCTTCCTGCAAACTTAGGGGATGCTCATTATTGTTTAGAACTAAAAACTCAGCAAATATCAATTTTCAATAACAAATAGCTATAACAGCTAAGCCAATCCAGCGGCGCTTAAACCGCTATAGGGCATTTGGAACTCGCTACAAAATTGGCGTTGGACGACGCACTAAAAAGCCACTCAAAATCGATAAAATGCAGTAAGCGGTAAAGAAGTAAAAACCGTTTTCAAATTGCGCCTGTGTTTTTAGCATTTCCCCCATGCCACCTGAGGCGTTCCCCGCCATAAAGGTGATGATCAGCGCCACCACAAACACATCGGCCATCGACCACTTAGCGAGTGCGTTGACGACGGCATTAATCCTCAGTTTCAGACCAATCGAACTCACACATTGCTGTGCCAGCATTAAACTCAACTTCAAGGCAGGCACCACCACGCTGAATAACATCACTAATCCTGCGACGAGCCCGTTCCCAGAGTGATAAAGTTCGGTCACCGTTCCCCAAATACTGCGGGTTTTCTGCAACACTTCGACTTCGCCCTTAAGGCTACTCAGCCCCAGCAAACCACTGACCATACTCAGCATACCGCGAGCGCTGTCGCGCCCCGAGTCTTCATCGAAACGTTGAGCAACTTGCTCTATGCCCTGCTCGGTCAGCTTGGCCTTATCGATAGTGCCGCTGATACTCAAAATAGGTTGAGTCACACCAGGGATTAATAAAGCCAAAGATAAGAGAATGATAAAAATAGGAAATAGAGATTTCATAGCACTGTTCATCCCATTGCCAGACTGGAGAAGACATTCAGTTTACGGTTTTTAGCGCAGGCTCTGCAATCGTTCACACCAGCCATCGACTTAGATGACCGGCATTAGAGATAGGATTTGAGGATTAATAGAAAGGCGTTGGATCGATATCCAATGAACTCGGTGACACGCCGCGCTCGATATACAACTCAGATTTTAATAAATCCACCATAGCGACATCTGTGTAACGTTTTACTTTTAAAGAATAAAAGCACTTTACGATTGGATGCAGTGCATCTCTGTCCTTCGAGGCCCAAACAATACCAACGCGGCCGTCCGATAATTCAACTAAGGAACCCACAGGGTAAACACCAATACAACGAATAAACTCATAGACCAATTCTTGATCCAAATGGAATGGCGTCAGACTGAGTAAAATTTTAAAAGCTGCGGCAGGGCTCATGGCCTCTTTGTAACAGCGTGTCGCGGTTAACGCATCGAAGATATCGACGATACAACTCATACGGCCATGGCGGGGGATTTCATCCCCCTTCAACCCCCTTGGATAACCACGGCCATCTAATTTTTCATGGTGCATCAAGCAGATATCTTTACTGATCTGCGATAGACCAGTAGTTTCGTTCATAATTTCAAGCGCATACACTTGATGCAGCTTCATATGTTCGAACTCTTCTGGTGTGAGTTTGCCCGGCTTGTGCAGCACTTTATTATCGACTTTAATCTTGCCAATATCGTGCAAAATCCCACCGACCGCCATTTGCCGCAGCATATCGCGATCCAGCTGTAGATATTTACCAAAGGTTACCAGCAGAAAGGCGACATTCACTGAATGTTCGAGTAGATAGGCATCTTTTGAACGGAGCGCAGACATACATTTAAGTGCATCAGCATCTAACATAACAGACTCAATCATGGTATCGGCTAACGCTTCGAAGGGCGCAACTTCGATGGCTTTACCTTCGAAGGTTTCGGATAACACTTTACGAATAAGATCTTTCGCTTCGGTCAGCATAACCTTAGCTTGAGCTTGTTGCTTATCGCGACTCACTGGCACTTTTCGATTGTCGGTTTGACTATCGTTGGTGGTTTTTTTCTTTAAACCGCAATGCTCTGCCGAACGCTCGGCGTCTACCCAAACAAATTTAATACCGCTTTTGGCCAGTTTTAAAATCGCATCCTTGTGCTTAATTTGTCCAGCATTTGCAATAGCAAGTTGACCTTTATCATTTTTGTCTATGGCACTGACAAACATACCTAATGTCAATTGCGACACAGGTAATTTGATAAGCTCAACTGATTCTGCCGACTCACTCATATCTACAACCCCAAGGATGATGTGCCCGAATAAAATATCAACTTAACCATACGACATAAAAGCGACCTACGCTCAAATGTTCTGTTGTTATTCTTGATTATTATAGAACAGGCGTGAGGGGCATTCTAAGCCGCGCATTAGAAAATCACCATAGACTTTCTTAGTAAACAAAATGCCCTAAACAGTATGCGATGGAATAAGGGCTCAAGGCTTAGGCAAGACCCGTTTCACACTCTCACTTTTTCAATAAATGCTAAAGGGCTAGGCATTCGAAACCAGCGACCATCACGCGCGAAAAGCTCACAACTACCCCACATAACGCTCAGCCATTTCAGTTGACTCTTCCACCAATAAACCATTACGTAAACTCAGTTGCCGTGATACAGCGCTGTGTTCAATACTTCTGTGACTGCTGAGCAAAATAGCGCAACCTTGAGAGCTTAACCGCTTCAGCAAGTACCACACTTTGCCGTAGTAATGCTTATCCATCCCCGCCAATGGGTCGTCCAAAAGCAATACTTTAGGGCGTAAACAGGCGAGTGACGCTAAGGCAATCAAGTGCTGTTGGCCGTAGGATAATTTGTGGGGCGACAGCTGAGCTAAGCTAAATAAATCCAATTCATCCAACATCTGCGCTGCGCGTTCTTTGGGGAGATCAAAACGCCTAAGGCTAAACTGCATTTCGGCGAGCACGCTGGTCTCGAATAATTGCCTACTAGGCCTTTGCATCAGCAGTCCCAACTCAGCGCCATAAATCCCCAACTTAGGTCTTCTCCCGAGCACTTTAAGCGGAATACGCTGCCTAAAATTAAGTACGCCAGCTATGGTTTTCAGCAGACTCGTTTTACCTGAGCCGTTATCTCCCACTAAGGTCACTATCTCACCCGCCTGCAGTTGAAATCCCTGCGGACACGCAAATAATGTAGGACAAGCATCGAACCCAAAATCAAAGGCTTCGGCGCTGACCAAGACTTTACCTAAGTGCTCAAACTTAGGTTGATTTCGCCACGCAGGTGCCTCAACTTGCGGCGCATCGGTCACGGTATAGACGCCTTCGGATAGCTTGCCGGCCTCTAACTGCCAGTAATGCTGAATAATCTCAGCGAAGGCCGAGGCGTTATGTTCAACCAACACTAGCGCCATGCCATCTTGGATAAGATTGCGGAGCACGACCAGCAGCTCACTCACACCGTGATCATCGAGTTGCGCCCAAGGTTCATCGAGCAGTAGTAAATGCGGCTCGCACACCAGTTGGGCGGCAATCATTAAACGATATTTTTGACCGAGGGAAAGCTTGCTGACTTGGGTATCGAGGCGCAAATACAAGCCCACGCGCCGCAGTGCTAATTGCACTTTAGGTAGTATTTGCTCGGCGGGAATACCGAGGTTTTCTAAGGCGAAAGCCACCTCGGCACCAACAGTTTGCCTTAGTAGCTGAGTTTGTGGGTCTTGCATTACCAGACCCGTAACCAATTGAGGATAACGCCAGATGTCACCTTCATGCGGGCGATTTAACACGCCCGCCAGTAGGTTTAGCAGACTCGATTTTCCTGAGCCCGTAGGACCGCTCACGCAATGACATTGGCCAGTGCCAATAGCCAAGTTAACTTCCTGCAATACCGTCGGTAACTGGCTGCCATAGTTGAAGCTAACGCCTTCGAGATCTAAGAGTTTCATGCTATATCTGCCTATAAAGATCTAACGAACAGCCGATGACAAAGCTTCACCCTAGTAGTCTTTTCATTCCCACGGCGAGTCATAGGTTAATAGGCATCTAACTTGTCACGTAGAAAATTTAAGATGTACCAGCTATTGTGGACCGCGATTATTCTGTCTCAACCGAAAAACGTTTAAAAACCAACCTAGATCGACTAATTACGACAAAGGGAAAGTACATTTAACGACTAAGAGACAAAATGTCCACCGAGGGTGACTTATCCGACAAAAAGACCCACTCATGTCACATTTTTTATCAGCGTAAAATGAGACTATGGCGAAAGTCACACGCTGGGGGCTTACATCTTGACACTCTAGACCTTGGCCTTTAATTTGAGCGAAAGATTCTTATTTACAGGCTGAATCAACTAAAGGTAAATGACTTGAAAAAGAGTACATTAACCTGAGTCGAATTTATTAACGCTGACAGAGTGACCTTCAGCTTTCGCCTTCATCCCTTATCTTTGCTTTGGAGTTCTATTTGCCCGTTCATGCCCTGTCTGAAGACCTTAAGTCTCTCATCGACAAACTCATTCAATTAAAGCAAGTTCCGCCGACGGAGCCGATAGTGCAGTTGTCGCTAAATACTGTCGCAATGCCTTTAATTTCATGGTTGGCATCGCAGACGCAATTTCCGCGCATCTACTGGCATGGGCGTGACAGAATCGAAGAAGTAGCGGCGATTGGGGCATGTAAAGACTTCAGATTTGAAACCGGCATTAACGATCAACAACTGGCCATGGCCTACCAAGAGCAGCGAGCCTTATCGACGAATCAAAATATTCGTTACTACGGCGGCGTTGCCTTCGATCGCACCATAGAATCTTGGCCAGAGTTCGGTAATAGTCGCTTTATCCTGCCGCGCATTGAATTTAGACGCAGCGGTAGCAAGTTTAGTCTGTTGGTGAATCTTAATTTTGCCGAAAATGATCACCATAGCGAAATCGACAAAGCCATCGCCGCTATCGAAGCTGTGATGCCCGCTAGACCACTCTCGCCGCCGAAGAAAATCGTTCCTCTTGGCCGTAGTGACAAGCCCAATTTTGAACGCTGGAAAACCTTAGTCAAACAAGTAGTCGAGCCTAAGTTCAATCAAGATACACCTAAAGTGGTGTTATCCCGTTTAACCCAGCTCGAAGTGAACGAACCTATCGATCCTTGGATGGTACTGGCATGCTGGCAGGGACGTAATCCCAACAGCTTCCAATTTGGCTTTCAATTCAGTCCAGAACGCACCTTTATCTCTTGCTCACCGGAGCGTTTATTCCGCCGCCGTCAGCAGGAATTATTCACTGAGGCACTTGCAGGTACGACAGTACGCGGCCTCAATCAAGAAGAAGATATTGCGCTGGCGAATGCCTTGCTAGAAGACAACAAAAATAGCGTTGAGAACCAACTCGTTCGAAGCCACATAGTGAATATGCTCACACCGCTGAGTAATTATGTTGGCGCCGATGAATTAGCGACCATCTTTAAACTGAATCATATTCAACATTTACATCGCGCAATTCGAGCCGAATTAAAACCGGGCGTGAATGATTTCCAACTGTTGCAAGCGCTGCATCCAACCCCTGCTGTGGGTGGCTTACCGCGGCATTCGGCATTGAACTTTATTCGTCAGCGTGAAGGTTATATTCGTGGCTGGTACGCTGGTGCCTGCGGTTATTTCAATAAATACGAGAGTGAGTTTTCAGTGGCAATCCGCAGTGCGTTGATCGAACCGGGTCGGATTAACCTATTTGCGGGGGCGGGAATTATTGCGGGTTCTGAGCCCGAAGCTGAGTGGCAAGAGCTTGAAAATAAACTCGCGACTATCATGTCGATTCTGTTCGAAATGTAATAAGCCTAAGACCTATTTTTCACCATCAACCCTTCGTTTTTCAAGCGTTTCAAGGTAAAGCTTGTCCTGCTCTCCCGAATCGATTAAACGCTTATGTGCAAGGTCAAAATGTTGTTTCAGCATCTGGCCTTTTTCAGTGTTTGCAAAGGCAAAATAGGTTTCGGCCTTGAGTACGCCTTGAATAATCACAAAATTTTGTGGCGCCTTCAGCTTAGGCACATACATAAGCAGATTAGATTTGTAATCCAGCACTGCATCTATGCGTCCTGCGTTTAAGCTATTGAGCATAGTCAACATATCGCTGCTTTCTTCATAGTACATAGGTACAGGCGTCAGCATATTGTATCGATAGGCCAACATGGCCTGAACCCTTTTATGGGATAGACTTTCAAGCCCTGTCCAAGTCGCCGCTAACTCGGGGGTGACCGCTACATCGATAGAATCTACTTCAACCGTATTCTCAGTTAGCAGCGCCTTTTTAGTATCTCCTTTATAAACACTGAGGGTGATATCGGTACGATTGTGCTCAACAAGATATAAACTGCGGGCAAAGGGCATAAACTGCACCTTGAGTTGCCATTCTGGCTCAGGGAAAATCCGTTGGAGTAACTCGAAGTAGTAACCCGTTTCATCACGATTGGCAAAATCCTCCCACGAAGCCGTCGCCACATTGACAACTATCGGCTGGGCGGCATAGATGGATACAGGTAACATGGCTAAAAGTAAGCAAAAAATAGCAAAGAATCGTCTCATGGTTATCCTCCTTCGACGTACTCAAAGTGTAGAAGAGTTTTCATTCTATGCGTACATTTAAACAGCAGGCTTGCATCTTAAAACTCGGCCACTATAATGGCGACCCGATTTCGCCTCGCTGCGATCGGTAATGTTCGGTGATATTGTCGTAAACATAATAAATTGAAAATTAGCGGGTTCCCTCACCCCGCCCTACACAACTAAAAAGGCCACATATGTTAATGTTAACCACAGCGCAGCTTCGCCGCGCCTTATTCCTATTAGTAGGATTCCACATACTGATTATTTGCGTCAGCAACTACTTAGTACAATTGCCATTTCAGCTATTTGGTTACCACACAACCTGGGGTGCATTTAGCTTTCCATTCGTGTACTTAGCCACAGATCTCACTGTCCGTATTTTTGGCCAACAAGCCGCACGTAGCATCATACTCAAAGCTATGATTCCCGCTTTGATGATTTCCTACGTGATGGGAGTTGTGTTCCATCAAGGTAGCTTCCAAGGCGCTGACTCACTTGCAGAATGGAATACCTTTGTGTTCCGAATCGCTTTCGCCAGCTTTGCTGCTTATTTGATTGGCCAGTTAATGGATATTAAGGTTTTTGCCCGTCTGCGAATGAGCCGCTCTTGGTGGGTCGCGCCTGCGGCATCGACCTTAGTGGGTAATTTGGTCGATACCTTAGTGTTTTTCAGCATCGCCTTTTACGCATCTTCCGATAGTTTTATGGCGGCCAATTGGCCCGAAATCGCCACTGTCGATTACGGTTTTAAGCTGATCGTGAGCTTAGGTCTTTTCCTGCCTGCCTACGGGGTTTTGCTAAAAGTCTTACAAGACAAGATTTTGCGCACCAATCCGCAAGAATCAATTTCCTGATTAACTCAACTGGCCAGACCTGTTATAATTTAACCAGTTAATAGCTCAGCCCTGCTCCTGTTAACGCGCGAGTGGGGCTGATTTTTTATGAGAGCAAGCAATGTATTCTATCGAAATAAAAGCAGAGTCAGGTTTGACTCCCGAGTTAACCACTCAGCTTATCCAACTTAGTCAACAAATCCCTGAACTCGATCGTCCACTCACCAGCGAAGTGTTAAATCTGCGCTTACAGGGCAAGAAGTGTTTGATCTTAGTTGCGTATGTGGAAGGTGAATTGGCAGGGTTTAAACTGGGTTACGAGCAAGAAAATGCCATCTTTTATAGCTGGTTAGGTGGCGTTGCCTCCGACTTTAGACGTTTAGGCTTAGCGCAGAGTCTACTCGAATATCAAGAAACTTGGGCACGCCGTCAAGGTTATAACCATATTCAGGTGAAAACGATGAACCGTTTCCCTGCGATGCTTAATTTGTTGATCAGTAATCAATATTTAATTACCGAGCTCAACGCCGATCCTAAAAGCTTAGTCGACCATAAACTGCATCTACGTAAGTCGATCTAAACCGTTAATGGATGAGAGCGAAACGATATTTGTAAAGATGTGCACTTTTTTCAATAAATAGCTTGCAAACACAATTGAGAATGATTATCGTTAGCGTGCGTTCCAAAACTCATCTTTAACAACGATGACTGGTAATCGACGTTGTTACGGAGCTCCTGAGTTTGCAAGCACGACATTGCTCACACACACTCTTTGTGGCCGGATTCATCATCCGGCTTTTTTTTTGCCTAAAATTCGGTGATGCAAAGCCACATAAAGTAGAACCAACAACTGCAGCTATATTTTAATGACAGGTAATCAATCGAATACGGCAAGCTGCCATATCTCACTCGGCAAAACTCATCGGTAAGCTAATCGGCAGACATATCGCTGTAGTTGCCCGCAATGTGTAATCCCTCGTAGGGATTGTTTTGCTGATCTTCCTTCGCCTCATGGTACAAGCCTATGGTAAATAACGTACCTTTACCTAAGGTTGAACTCACTTCTATCGTGCCACCAATCCGCTTAATAATGCCGTAACTGAGCGAAAGCCCTAAACCAGTGCCATCCTTACGCGTGGTGTAAAAGGGGTCGAAAATCCGCCCTAGCTGCTCTGGTGCTATTCCAGAACCTTCATCTTCCACTTCGATTTTGACGCCAATCGGCATATCTTGCTGCACCCAGTCATAGGTTCGCACCCAGATACGTCCTTTACCGTCCATCGCATGCGCCGCATTTACTACCAGATTAATCAAGACTTGCAGCAACTGCGGTCGATTGACCTGCACTGGACAACTGGCGTTTAACTCAGTGATCAAAACTACTTCTTGTTTCTGAATCGAATGCCGCACTAACACCAGCATCTCTTCAATAATGGGGGTAATCGGATGCATTTCTAACGGGGCGTTAAATTCGCCCGGACGACTGTACTGCAACAGGCTGCGGATAATGGTACTGATCCGTCCCACCTGTTGAATAACGAGATCAATTTCTTCTTTTACCACTTCGGCGTTATCGCCAAGCTCATAGCGCAGTAACTCCATGTTGCCGAGGATAACGGCGGTCGGATTATTGATTTCGTGGGCAATACCAGCGGTCAACTCGCCCAGAGCGGTGAGCTTTTCGTTGGTGACGAGCTGTTGACGCGTTTCATTCAGTAACGCCACGTTACGTTGCAACTCTAAGGTTTTGTCCTGTAAGCTGCGGGTACGCTCTTCGACCTTCATTTCAAGCTGCTCTGCTGCCGCTTGGATCTGGGCATTTCGGCGCTGCAGTAAATCGAGCATACTGTCGAACTGCTCGGCCAAGTTCGATAACTCGTTATCCCTATCTAACCCTAAAGCGCCGATACGAATATTGCGCCCCGACTGCACCGCTTGAACAACGTGGTGGATACGCTCAATCGGCTGCAACAAGCTATAGGCGCCGCGATAAACCAGCAAGCCCGACACCAACAGAACCAACATTAGAATCGTGCCCAGCTCTATGATATTGAGTAAATAATTGTGGATAAAAGGTGACTCAGAAAACCCCGTATAGATCATGCCGACA
This sequence comes from Shewanella scandinavica, assembly GCF_031932065.1. Taxonomy (NCBI): domain Bacteria; kingdom Pseudomonadati; phylum Pseudomonadota; class Gammaproteobacteria; order Alteromonadales; family Shewanellaceae; genus Shewanella; species Shewanella scandinavica. The sequence continues at coordinate 46,063 of NZ_JAUOES010000003.1, read as the reverse complement.
CGCTGGCCGCGAATATCTTCCAAGGGAGCGTAAGCGGATATAAACCAATCATTAAACACAAAAGCGCGGTCGACCCATTGCTCGCCTTGGGTTAACACTTTTTCCTTAACCTCCTCCGATACTAAACTGCCCAGCGCGCGACCTTGCGTCTCGTTGCCCGTGGGATAAAAGTGCAATGGTACGTTAGTGGAAATACGGATGTTGTCTAAGAAGATGGTCACAGTGCCGATGGAGCGCTCGGGTAAGGTGCCCTTGTCATACACCAAATCACGAATGTGATCGACAATCCGCGTGTCACGATTAAACAGAATGCCACCATCCAGATACCAAGCCACTTTACCTTGCATATCAGGCACGGGTAGCAGACTACGGCTTAATAAACCGCGTTCTTCAACGGTTTTAGTCGGGCTCTGCGCCCGCAAGGTCGCGACAATCGGGATGCTCGCAGTGATCGCCAATTCGGGGTCTATGCGCGCTAAACGCTCTGGCGGTAGCACCATCAAGCCGGAATAAGGTAATAAACCGTTTATCTTTGGGAGGATCTGCCGTAAATCAGGGTCAGCGGCCGCTTCGGCGACAGTGACGAGACGCAGATAATCGAGGTTAAGTTGTTTTTTCTGTTCGAGGAGAAATGCGTCGAGACTGGCTCTGTGGATGACTTCACCAGTTAATTCTTTACCACTGAAAAGTGGCCTAAAATCATTTTGAAAGGTCCAAGACGTTACCACACGTTCGAGTTGTTTTTCTTGGCGTACTTGCACTTGCTGCAAGGTATTTTCGGCAACAGATAAGTCAGCTTTAACCTTCATAAACAGCTGCTTACCTGTATAACTGATATTCCAGTAAATAGTGATAAACACTAAACTCACCAGTGTCAGTAGAATAGGCAATAACGTCAGGATTAATATGCGATAGCGCACCTTGGCCTGCATTTGCTGCCAACTGACCCCAAAAAAGTGAGTGAAGAATGACACCCTATGACTCCTGTTCGCCGCTGAACTCAAACCACTCTTTATACTTGCGATCTAAGGTCTTACGCGAAACACCTAAATCCCTCGCCGCGGCAGACTTATTGCCCGAATGTAAATCCACCACGCTAGTCACATGGTGTTTTTCAACTTCTTTTAATGGCCAATCCAATGGGTAACCCGATGTCGAGGAAGAGTCACTCTTAAGTTGTTGTTTCCAATATTCCGCCGGCGGTTTGCCCAGCAAAATACAGCGCTCAATCATATTGCGCAGCTCACGAATATTGCCCGGCCACTCGTGTTGTTGCAACTTCACCATGTCCTCATGGCTCCACACGACTTCTCTAACCCCTAATTCGGCGGCGAGTTGACGGGTGAAGTGATGGGTTAACTCGACCACATCTTCGGGTCTGTCACGTAATGGCGGGATTAAAATATCGAGCACATTCAGTCGATAATATAAGTCACGGCGGAAATTCCCCGCATCTACTTCATCAATCAAAGTGCGGTTGGTGGCCGCGATCACTCGCACATCGATGTTCACTTCTTTCTCGCTGCCCACTGGGCGAATCGCTTTTTGCTCTAATACTCTGAGCAATGCCGTTTGCATTATCAGTGGCATTTCGCCAATTTCATCGAGGAAAATCGTCCCGCCCGAGGCAAAACTGAATAAACCTTCACGATTACCTTTGGCGCCAGTAAATGCGCCAGCGGTATGACCAAACAGTTCACTTTCGAGCAATTCAGGAGCGATAGAGCCACAGTTAACTGGGACAAAAGGTCCCTGACGTCCACTGAGTAAATGTAGTTGGCGTGCAACTAATTCCTTACCCGTACCCGACTCACCTTGGATCAGCACAACCGCATTGGTCGGCGCCACACGTTCGATAATATGTTTCACCGACTTCATGGCCTCACTGCTGCCAATAATGGTCGATGAGTAACCGATTGAAACCTCACGGCGCAGCATCAAGTTTTCGCGTTTGAGCAGGCGGCGTTCGATACAACGATCGACCGCTGTCATCATCTGCTCAAGGTGGAAAGGTTTCATGATGAAGTCAGACGCACCCGCGCGCAGCGCGGTAATCGCCACTTCCATGTCAGCATAGCCGGTCATAAAAATGATGTCCGAACGACGACCCTGCTCATCTAGCGCTTCATGCCATTCGATACCTGAGCGGCCTGGCAAGCGAATATCGACGATCAGTAAATCGAAATGGCAGCGGCTACGGAGCTGCTCCGCATCTTCAATACTGCCTGCTGTTTCGACTAAGGCGAATTTCTTCGAGAGTGCCTTATTTAAAAAACTGCGCATTCCGGGTTCATCATCAACAATCAGTACCGATACTGCCGATGGAAGAGGCTTGAGGTTATTATCTATCTGGCTCATATTGTCTGCTTCTGGACATTTTGACTCATTTGCGACCAATTCTAGCACTGAAAATAGATGAATAGGTCACTATGAACCACAGGAAGTAGGTGCTGAGACAATTTGTCTGTAGAGTATTTGTTAAGCTTGGGATCAAGCTCACAAATTAGGTTAAGCTGTGAAGAAAATGACCGCATTCTCAGCTTGGCATCTAATTTGCTTTCAACCGAACGTATTACAATTTACGAGACCTTCCACTCAGTAGGCATTTGAGTTGGAATCCTATTTTTCGCCAAGGAGTACCCATGCTAAACATGAAATCTCATATTAAGTCACTACTGGGCCTGGTTGTTGCAGCCAGTATGTTCACCGTTTTACCCGCTCACTCGACTGAAGTTATCAAGTTAGCCACGACCACCAGCACTGAAAACTCAGGCCTATTAAAAGAACTGTTACCTAAGTTTGAAAGTGAATCTGGCTACAAGGTTCAAGTTATCGCCACTGGTACAGGCAAAGCCCTGAAACTGGGTGAGCAAGGTGACGTGGATTTAGTTATGACTCATGCGCCAAGTGCCGAAGCTAAATTCGTCGCCGACGGTTTTGGTGTTGAGCCCCGTGGCATCATGGAAAATGATTTCGTGGTACTGGGCCCTAAAAATGACCCAGCAAAAATCCGTGACAGCAAAAATGCCGAAGAAGCCTTCGCTAAAATAGCCAAATCAGGCGTACCTTTTATCTCTCGTGGTGACAATTCAGGCACTCATATCAAAGAGTTAGAAGTATGGAAAGCGGCAAGTGTGACACCCGATTTCAAAGGTTACACGTCAGTAGGTCAAGGCATGGGCAAAACCCTGCTAATGGCAAATGAAATGCAAGGTTACACTCTGTCTGACCGTGGTACTTTTGTAGCGTACAAAACTAAGCTAGATCTTGGTGTTGATTTCGATGGCGGCAAAACCTTAGCTAACCCATACCAAGTTATTCTGATCAACTCTGCTAAGTACCCAGATCTAAACCACAAAGGCGCTAAAGCATTCAGCGACTGGTTGATCAGCAAAGAAGGTCAAAGCATGATCAATAACTTCAAAGTTGAAGGTGAGCAATTGTTCAAGGCAACTTATAGCGAATGAGCGACGGCTGGCTAGCACTGTTACAGCAGGCGTTAAGCCTGCTGTTTTCTTTAGACCCAGACGTTTGGTCCATCATTTCGATCTCGTTTTCGGTTTCTTTCGCGGCGCTGCTCATCACGCTGGTGCCATCTATGGTACTTGGCTTTGTGCTAGCGTTTGCGCCATTTCGCGGCAAATGGATAGTCACGAACTTAGTGCAAACTCTGCAATCTATCCCCACTGTCGTTATCGGTCTGCTGGTCTATTTACTGCTCACCCGCAATGGTCCACTGGGCGATCTAAAATGGTTATTCACCCAAGAAGGCATGATCCTCGGGCAAATGTTGATCTGCGCGCCCGTACTGATTGCGATGAGCCAAGCCGCCTTTACTAGCGTTGACCGTAGAGCATGGGAAACCTCACGCACTTTAGGTGCTTCTTGGTGCAGCGCCGTATGGACAGTCTGCCGCGAGCTACGTATGCCCTTACTGCTGGCGATTGTCGCGGCATTTAGTCGCATTTTGACCGAAGTGGGTTGTTCTATGATGGTCGGCGGTAATATTTTAAACGTAACCCGTAACATACCCACAGCTATCGCACTCGAAACCAGCAAAGGCGACTTCGCCCAAGCTATCGCCCTCGGGCTAGTGCTGCTAATCTTGGCCTTGATCCTCAACTTTGCCCTCGGTGGTTTACGCGGCAAAGCCATGCCAAGGAGCCATTAAGCAATGACTAAGGTCAAACTGATCGCCCGTGACTTAGAAATGTCCTTCGGCGCGCGCCTGTTATTCAAAGCGGACGCATTAGCGCTCTGCCAAGGGGATGTGATTTATCTGCAAGGCGACAACGGCACAGGTAAATCGACCTTGATGAAAATTCTTGCGGGCTTGATGGCGCCAACGAAAGGCAAAATTGAGACTGTGGGTTTTGCCCAAAATGCTTGGTGGCGACGCAATCCATTATTAGGTAAAGCCGTTTATTTGCACCAACATCCTTATTTGTTCGACGGCACAGTGGAATATAATCTCACCTATGGGCTGAATTTCAGTTCAGAAACAAAAGCCAAGGCGAAACAACGTATTACCCAAGCGATTGAGATGGCGCAGCTAGGGTCGCTGCTACACGCCAGAGCCAGTAATCTCTCTGGCGGCGAAAGACAACGGCTCGCCATTGCGCGCGCTTGGATCCTACAACCTAAACTGTTAATGCTCGACGAACCGACCTCCAATATGGACAAGGATTCCCAAGAGCTAGTATTAAAAATGATCCAACAACTCAAACACGAAGGCACAGGTATGTTGTTGAGTAGTCATCAGAATTGCGCGTTAACCTCCATCTGCGAACAGCAGTGGCACATAGAAGGCGAACGAGTGACGACCTCTTATCAACACCCAGAATCTTTGCCAGCACAGGAGTCTTTATATGTCATCGCAAATTGATGCCGTTATTCTCGCCGGTGGCATGGCGCGTCGCATGGGCGGCGACGATAAAGGTCTCGTCGAATTAAACGGCGAAGCCATGATTAAGCACACAATAGACAGAATAAAACCTCAGGTTAAGGAGATCCTGATCAACGCAAATCGCAACCAAACACGTTATGCTGAGTTCGGTTTTAAAGTGATAAGCGATGAACATACTGGTTTCCTCGGCCCTTTGGCGGGAATGATCACCGCAATGGGGCAAACGGATGCAGACTACTTATTGGTGGTGCCCTGCGACTGCCCACTGCTACCAACCGACCTTGTGCCGCGTATGTTGGCGGCGATTAAGGCCGAAGATGCAGAGCTCGCCGTTGCCAGTGATGGCGAATATGAGCAACCCGTCGTCTTACTACTAAAACCCAGCTTACGTGACTCGATGAAGGCATTTCTTGAGGCGGGTGAGCGTAAAGTGGACTTTTGGTATGCCAAGCATCACTTTGTCGTTGAGTCTTTCGCCGACCAACCTAATGCCTTTGTGAATGTGAATACGCCAGAACAAAAACAAAGATTGGCCGCAGAGATAAACCAAAGCTAAGGCTTAAATTTCCCAGATTAGAGGTGCAAATGAGTACTCCCTTCGTCAATCCGCTATCTATTCCCGTTCTCGGATTTTGTGCCTACAGTGGCACGGGGAAAACCACCTTACTCAAGCAATTGATCCCCGAATTAAATCAACGTGGTCTGCGCTTAGCCGTGATCAAACATGCGCACCATAATTTCGACGTGGATATTCCCGGCAAAGACAGTTACGAAATGCGTAAAGCGGGTGCGCGGCAAATGCTGGTCGCCTCCCACGTGCGCTGGGCGCTGATGACAGAAGATGCACGCGATGGCGATCCAGAGTTAGTCCATTTGCTCAAGCAAATCGAAGCCGACAAAGTCGATATCGTCCTCGTCGAAGGCTTTAAAAAGCTCGCATTACCTAAAATTGAATTGCACCGCGCCGCCCACGGCAAACCTTTTATCTACGCTCAAGATGAGAATATCCTCGCCATCGCCTGTTGCGATGACACTCAGTTGCCAAACGACGCAATTCCAAATGAGCTGCGCCGACTCGATCTCAACAATGTCAGCCAAATTGCCGATTTTGTGATGGAGTACGCCCAAAACTGGGAGGCGCCACTTAAATACCCGATTTCAGCCGTGGATGCCTGCACCATAGGCGACAACAAAAACCTCAGCGTCAGCCAAGGTTTAGCTCAGATTCTATCCCATGTATCCCCCGTGGCAGAAGTCGAAGAGATTGACTTAGACGCCTTAGATAACCGCGTACTGGCCAGCGACAGTATTTCTCCCGTCGACGTGCCGCAACAAACCAATTCGGCGATGGATGGCTACGCCTTTGTCTATCAAGACCCCATGCCTGCCACCTTAAAACGGGTGGGTGAGGTCCTTGCTGGTCATCAATATTCGGGCACGCTTAACGTCGGCGAAACCGTGCGTATCATGACGGGCGCAACAGTGCCTGCAGGTGCTGATACAGTGCAGCCTCGAGAGCTTGCCAAGGAAGTCGACGACAATGTTAGCTTCGACGGTCGTATTCTGGCGGGGCAACACGTTCGCCTCGCGGGGGAAGATATCGCCCAAGGCCAAGTTGCCCTCGCCAAAGCCACTCGCCTAAGCGCCGCAGAACAAGGTTTACTGGCTTCACTTGGGCTCAATCGTTTGAATGTCTATCGCCGCCCAACCGTTGCCGTTTTCTCCACCGGTGATGAAGTAAGCCAACCTGGCGAAGCACTCAAAGCCAACTGCATCTATGACTCAAACCGCTTTACCATCAAAGCGATGGCGAAACGTCTTGGCTGTGATGTTATCGATTTAGGCATTATCGAAGATTCTGAAACCGCACTCGAAGCGACGCTCGCTAAAGCCGCCACCCTTGCCGATGTTGTCATTAGCTCTGGCGGTGTATCGGTCGGTGATGCGGATTATATTAAAACCGTACTGGCCCGCTTAGGCAAAATCGATTTTTGGCGGATTAGCATGCGTCCGGGTCGACCCCTCGCCTTTGGTAAAATCGGTGATAGCTTATTCTTCGGGTTGCCGGGCAACCCTGTGGCGGTAATGGTCACTTTCCTGCAGTTTGTGCAGCCCGCTTTACGTAAATTGGCGGGTGAAGTGAACTGGCAAGCACAGCTATTCCCCGCAATTAGTGATGAAACACTGCGAAGCCGCCAAGGTCGCACCGAATTTATTCGCGGAATTTTTCAGCTTGGTAAAGATGGACGCCTGCACGTGAGCAGCACGGGCAACCAAGGTTCTGGGATGTTAAGTTCAATGGTCAAAGGGAATTGTCTCATCATCATAGGCGATGATGCAGAAGCCGTGAATGCAGGTGAAACTGTGTTTATTCAACCCTTTGCGGATCTGCTTTAAGATCCAGTGAGTTTTTATGAGTCTAATGGTGGATTCCTTTGGCCGTAAGGTCGAATATTTACGGCTCTCGGTCACCGACCGCTGCGACTTTCGCTGTGTCTATTGCATGACGGAAGATCCCTGTTTTCTGCCAAAGGACCACGTACTCCACCTCGAAGAATTAGCTTGGATTGCCCAAGCTTTTACCGAGCTTGGTGTGACTAAAATTCGCCTGACTGGTGGCGAACCCTTGGTTCGCACCGATTGCGATCAGCTAGTGAGCCTGCTTGGCAAACTGCCTGGGCTGACAGATTTGTCCATGACAACCAATGGTTCAAGGCTGACAAAATTCGCTAAGCCCATGTTTGCTGCAGGATTAAAGCGCCTCAATATCAGCCTAGATACTTTAAACCCCACATTGTTTACCCAGTTAACACGTAACGGCAAGTTAGACAGAGTCATCGATGGTATCGATGCCGCCATTGCGGCGGGCTTTGAACGTATCAAGATTAATGCGGTGATTTTAAAACAACAGAACGATAATGAAGTCATTGATTTAGTTGATTTCTGCCGTGACCGCCGTTTAGACATCGCCTTTATCGAAGAGATGCCACTTGGCGAAATAGATGAGCGTAAACGCGCCCGTCATTGCAGCAGCGATGAAGTCAAAGCCATCATAGAAAGTCGCTATCCGCTGCAGCTATCTAACAAACGTACTGGCGGTCCAGCGCGGTATTACACTATGGCCGACAGCCCAATCCATATCGGCTTTATCTCACCCCACAGTCACAACTTCTGCCACGAATGTAATCGAGTGCGCGTCACAGTTGAAGGCCAATTATTGCTGTGTTTAGGAAATGAGCATGCCGTTGATCTCAAAAGCATAGTCAGGGAATTTCCCGCAGATATTGAGAGACTTAAAGCCGCTATTCTCGCGGGCATTAACCTCAAGCCTAAACAGCACGACTTTGGCAATCATCAGGTACAAATCCTACGTTTTATGAACGCCACTGGCGGTTAAGCATCACCCCTCAATCGCTTAAGGGCTAGCATCTCAATTTTGCCGTGATAAACTCGAAGCATCACCCCATACTTAGCGTCACACATTTCTATGGCCTTAACTCGTAAGCAATGGAATAACGTCATTATTGTCGCCTGCGTCTTTATGGTCGCCGTGCTGACTTTTATGGATAACAAGACCAATAATGTTCCGAGTGATGCTCAGCTGCTATTTGACGATAATGCGCCGCTTTCACAGCTGCAACTCAATGGGATGTGGCTGCACAAGCAAGCATCACAATGGGAGTGCGACACTACAGTCCTCAATTGTGATGAATGGGCAAAGGCTTGGCAAACCATACGGGTGTCTCCCTTAACGGCGGCACCAGAAACCACAGATAATCCGCAAGAGTTAGTCATCCAGATTGCAGATATCCGCGATGCTCAACTGTGGATCTATTTTCCCAATGAAGGCGCCTTAAAGTCTCCCGCAGGTAATTGGTATTTAGTACCACCGAGTTTAAGAGCTAAACTACAACCGATCCTCGATGCGAAACCCGCAGCTTAATGCCGCCCCATTTTACTTAAGATAAGAAAGAATCCATGCCGGAATTACCAGAAGTTGAAGTCACCCGTCAGGGTATTGCCCCCTACCTTGTCGAGCAAACCGTAATAGCTCTTGTGATCCGCAATGGTTCGCTGCGCTGGCCAGTGCCTGACATAGCCAAACAGATTATCGGTCAAGTTATACGCCAAGTGCGACGCCGTGCTAAGTATCTATTAATCGACACTGACGCGGGCACCAGCATAGTGCATTTGGGTATGTCAGGGAGTTTACGGATTTTGCCCCACGACACGCCAGTGGAAAAGCATGACCATATCGACTTAGTGCTCGCCAACGGCCGCATTTTACGTTTTAACGATCCGAGACGATTCGGTGCTTGGCTATGGTGTGAACTCCCAGAAGAAGCGCATCCATTACTTGCCAAACTGGGGCCAGAGCCACTGACTAATGCTTTTAATGTCAAACAATTAGCAGCAGCTTTAACGGGCAAGAAAAAAGCGATCAAACTCTGTCTGATGGATAATCATATCGTAGTGGGAGTGGGCAACATTTACGCTAATGAAGCCTTGTTTGCGGCGGGCATTCATCCTGAAGCCGAGGCAGGTAAGATCGATATCGAGCGTTTAACCGTTTTAGTTGCCGAAGTGAAGCAAATCTTAGCCCACGCCATTAAGCAAGGTGGCACCACACTGAAAGACTTCACCAATGCCGATGGCAAGCCCGGCTACTTCGCCCAAAAACTGCATGTCTATGGTCGCGGCGGTGAAACCTGCACCAGCTGCGGTAACCTATTGAGTGAAATCCGTTTAGGCCAACGCACCACAGTATTCTGTGGCATTTGCCAGACACGCTAATTATCACATTATTTATAAGCAAAATGCCAAGTATTGGCTTGGCATTATTGTTGTCATTAGATGTAAGCTACGATTAGAAGCGATACTCAAAACTGCTAAAGAGCGTGGCATTAGTATCATTTTCTTGAACATCAAATTCCGATCTCGATACCGTGCCACCTAAGCTCCACATGCCTTTCCATACAGGCATACGGTAAGAAAGCTCAAGCATCAACAAATCTTCCTTCGGTGGTTGTGGCGCCCAAGTGCTCGCCACATTAGTGCCATCTTTATTCAACTTCGCATAACGCAATAAAGAGGTAAAACCTCGGCTGTTACTAAACTGGCCGACTAATCCCACCACAAACGTTTGAGCATCGCTATCATAGGTTGAGCCTAAAGCACGGCCATAATAACGAGAACCACTTAGATAGACAGGATCTTCATAGAAGCAATTGGCACTATCACCATCGCATTTTACATAGGTGTCTGAATATTCCATAAACAGCTTAAACTGCTTACCCGATGTGCCAAAATGGGTGTCAATTCCCCAAAGTGAGCCGCAGTCGCTGCCATTCTCACAACTATGTTCGAGATACAATCCCACAGGAATATCCTGCAAAGAACTGCTATAACGCATATCGATACTTTGGGTTCTATGACCTGCATCGCGGCGATCTTCTTGCGCGCAATCACTTGTACCATCGAGGCAAACTGAGTTGCTGGCAACCGAATCCCACCAAGAGTTGAAGTTACAATCTTGGCCCTCTCCGCAAAACAATGTAGACCACGACAGACCCACTTCTAGCTGCTTAATCGGTCTTGCACTTAAGCGCATATCCCACTCAGCCGTTTTAGGCACTGCACGATCAACTTCCGTTAAGCTAAATCCGGTTTTAAATGTCCAAGGACCAATCCAAGATAACCAAGGCGTTTCAAAGGCTGCGGCATTATTGCGGCTCAGCGTTAGCGACTGCATAGGGCGAGCGTTATTAGAACGGTGCAATGTAGAGTCAAATCCAGGCCCCCACCACTGTTCAACCGAACCTAAGGTCGCAATCCAATTACCGAAAATGATGGCAAAATATGACTCATCGAGGCGAAAGTTTTTATTATCTTGCGGATCATAGGTTTCTGCCACCGTCGCCTTATAGGCAACACGCGATCCTAAATACTCGTAGGAGCCCAGCACTTCACCTTTCTCGCGATAATTGGAGCCATAGTGTTGAAAACGAGCAGGATCGGTCGCGCCCGAGACTTTAACCCTCGCATTGCCGCGATTATCGACAGCATTTTGATAGTAAAAGTTAACCCGAGCAAAGGCTTGCACTAAACTAGGAGAAAGCAATTCAGGCTCTACTTTTGCTAAATCGCCGCCAATTCCTGACCACATCAAGGGATAAGTATTCACAGGAACAGTGATCACACCCGCATCGGCCAACGCTTGAATATCCGCTCTAAGATAAATATCAGAGGCATCGACCCAAGGTGCAGCGGCAAGTATTGAAGAAAAAAATAGGCCAGAGGCAATGCTAGTAGCAAGGATCGTGGGGGTTAAAAAAGCCTTCATAACATCCTTTTAAGTATCATCGCGAGGCCACAATGCCTCAAAGTTAACACAAAACGCCTACGTAAAAACCATCAGGTACGAGGGTAAAATCTAAGGTTTAGCCAGCTTAAGCTTTGCTGCTAATGCTGTCGCCACTTCTGAGTGAACAAATTGGCTCACATCGCCACCATGCAAGGCGACTTCCTTTACTAAGGTTGAGGAGATAAAGGAATTTTCCTCGGCAGGCGTTAAAAACACGCTTTCCAGATCTGGGCTCAATCGACGATTCATATTTGCTAGCTGGAATTCATATTCAAAGTCAGATACCGCACGTAAGCCACGCACTAGCACACTGGCCTTTTGCTCCTTGGCAAAATCCACCAGTAAACCCGAAAATCCAACCACTTCAACATTATCCAAATGAGCGGTGACACGATTTACCAGTTCAACCCGCTCTTCTAAGGTGAATCTTGGCTGCTTGGAAGGATTGGCTGCAATACCAATAATCACATGCTTAAACAGCTTAGCCGCTCGCTCAATCAAATCGGCATGACCATTGGTGATAGGATCGAAGGTCCCTGGGTAAATTGCTCTTGTGTGCATAGTAAAAGTACATCCCACCGCTATCATATATTCATTAAAGGCACCCAAGAAGATACCCTAAAACACGCTGCTAACTTAATTTACGCTTAAATGCCATCCACTTCCGCCGAAAACGATTTAACGATCGCATCCACTTCTGCGGATGAAATGAAACTAACTTACCGCCACGCTGAACACAAGTTATAGACAATAGTATCTCATTGAGAATGGCGATCACCTTAAGCTTTATCAGCTCTGGATTTTTACAACTCGCGTTATACCAGCCTTTACCTTGTTTGGTAGGAAACATATAAGTCGACAAATGGTTTTGTATTTCAGCACAGCTACGGGCAAACTCAATCTTGCCATGATTGACTAGAATCGACGCTTTAAAATCATCATCGCAACCAATCTTATCGAACGGTAGTAATAGCCCGATATCCTTCATATGTACTGCCAATAAATAAGACGCAATCCAAGCATCACCCGTCACCTGGTTTAACTGAATGGTCTGTTTAAAATGCTTTATATCGCCCACTACCTCACCAAAGCTAGCGCAATTAATAGCCTGACTAATAAATTTCACATTAAGGGATGAAAACGGCCAATGGTGGCAAAAAGTATCATTAGCAAAAATCAGTACATCATCATCTGCTATATTAATCTGCTGTCGAACATGGGCAAGCCCTTCGTCCCAAGCAGAAAACTCCCAACCTTTATTACTGCCTTCAAGCTCAAAATCAATAAAGTGATCATATTGAGTGGTTTGCGTACGCGCCTCAACCGTATTGTATACAACGCAGATTTTAACTTTGTCGGAAATTTTTGACAGAATATCGGCACTGTACTTAAGTGCGTTTTCCTTGTAATGCGAATAATAACTCACAAGAATTACTATCGCTTGGCGTTTTCGATCATACATTTACAGTAAACCTCGACGAACTAAAATGTAAAAGCATCGGCAAATGCCGTCCCCATCTTATCTTTAGCAGACAATATGGGAGGGACAGTTATCGGCCAAGCTATTGCTAACTCGGGATCATCCCAAGCAATACTCTGTTCAGAGGCTGGATGGTAGTAATCGGTACATTTATACACAAATTCAGCTTCATCACTCGTGACATAAAAACCATGGGCAAAGCCTGCAGGAATCCACAACTGTCTTTTATTTTCTGCGGATAAGTAAACACCAACCCAGTGGCCAAAAGTCGGGGAATTATTACGCAAATCAACTGCCACATCGAAGACTTCACCCGAGGTAACTCGTACAAGTTTGCCTTGAGTTTGATCAGTCTGATAATGCAAACCGCGCAGTATCCCTTTACAAGACTTCGAATGATTATCCTGCACAAATAGGCAGTCGGCGACCTTTTGTTGGAAATCTCTCTGACTCCAAGTCTCCATAAAAAAGCCACGTTCATCACCGAAAACTTGAGGCTCGATAATTTTCACATCTACAATGTTAGTTTCTATAATATTCATGGTCTTACTACTATAAATAGGCCTTAATGTCTTTAAACGCCAATCGCCAATCACTCGCATAAACACCTAGGTTTGTTGCAATTTTTGTACAATTCAACCGTGAATTTAAGGGTCTTTTAGCGGCAGTGGGGTACTCAGATGTAGTAATAGGCTTAACCTTAATGTGCGTATTTAGACACCGTTGGGCATAGGCCTCGTCAAAAATATACTGTGCAAATTCATGCCAAGAAACGTAGGGTGAGCCACTAAAATGATAGATACCCCAAGGACATTCATGCTCCATTGAGCGTTTTGCCATAGCGATCAGCGTGTCGGCAATATCACCCGCATAAGTGGGACTCCCAAATTGATCACAGACAACACGAATATCCGACCGTTCACGACCAATACGCAACATCGTTTTGACAAAATTAGCCCCAGTCTCGCCAAAAACCCATGAAGTTCTCAAAACAAAATGCTGAGGATTAGTATTTATAACAGCTTGTTCACCCGCCAGCTTGGTTTCACCGTAAACACTTTGAGGATCGACTGTATCTGACTCAATATAAGGAACTTTTGCATCACCAGAAAACACATAATCGGTAGAAACGTGGATCATAGTGGCTTTAATCTTATTGGCCGCAACAGCTAAATAAAGGGGCCCCAAGTGATTTACACGCTTTGCATTAAGTTCATCTTGCTCCGCCCGATCCACCGCAGTATAAGCGGCGGCATTGATCACAACATCAGGGCGAAAACGTTCAATGCAAGCATTTACGGCCAACTCATCGGTGATATCCAGCAAGTGTCGATCCACTGCCAATAATTCCACGTGGGTATTAATGCCGCCGCTCAGTTTCTCAACCAATTGACTACCGACTTGTCCCTTTGCACCTGTGACGAGTATCTTCATCGGCTTATCTACCCACAATGAATCGAACTGAATGAAAAGTCATAGGACTATCGCTTATCCATAAGTGAGACTAAATAGCGACCATAATCATTTTTTAGCATAGGTTGAGCGAGAGCAATCAATTCAGCATCACTCAACCAGCCATTTCGCCATGCAATTTCTTCTAAGCATGCCACTTTTAGACCTTGTACATTTTCAATTGTCTGCACAAAGGAAGAGGCCTGATGCAGACTCTCATGCGTACCAGTGTCTAACCAGGCAAAACCACGCCCAAGAATTTCAACATTTAAGCTGCCGGCATTAAGGTAAATTTGGTTCACCTCAGTGATTTCAAGCTCGCCACGGGCGGAGGGCTTGATGCTTTTAGCAATATCGATGACCGAATTATCATAAAAGTACAAACCAGTCACAGCCCAATTTGATTTAGGTGTAGTTGGTTTTTCTTCAATACTAATGGCGCGGTAATCTTGATCAAACTCCACGACTCCGAAACGCTCGGGATCTCGGACGTAATATCCAAATACCGTCGCCCCCGTAGGTCGGCTAGCGACCTGTTTTAAGGTTTTACTAAAAGATTGGCCATAAAAAATATTGTCGCCGAGTACTAAACAAACACTGTCACTACCAATAAAATCTTCTGCAATAATAAATGCTTGCGCTAAGCCATCGGGACTCTCTTGAATTGCATAGGAAATATGGATACCAAAGTCGCGGCCATCACCCAATAATCGCTGGAAACTCGCATTATCTTCCGGCGTAGTGATCACTAATACATCACGGATTCCTGCTAGCATAAGTGTCGACAATGGATAATAGATCATGGGCTTATCATAAACAGGCAATAGCTGTTTAGAGACACCTCGAGTGATAGGATATAAACGACTACCAGAACCACCCGCAAGAATAATACCTTTCATTAAATATCCTAGATGTTAGAGCTTAGCTTTCAAGCCACGGCAAAATGACTGAAACCTAAAATCATATTAACTTTATTGAGTGAAATGGTTACACACCTAAACGTTCACGCTGATATGAACCATCAAGCACATGTTGGCACCAAGATTGATTGGCGAGGTACCATTCAACCGTTTTACGAATACCTGAATGGAAAGTCTCTTCAGGATGCCAGTCTAATTCTGACGCAATCTTAGACGCATCAATAGCATAACGCAGATCATGCCCAGGCCTATCATCAACATAGGTAATGAGATCACTATAACGATTTACGCCGTTAGGTTTTGTCGGCGCCAACTCTTCCAATAACTCACAAATAGCCATCACAACATCGATATTTTTCTGCTCGTTATGCCCACCGATATTATAAGTCTCACCAATAACGCCCTGAGTCACGACTCGATAAAGTGCGCGGGCATGATCTTCCACATATAACCAGTCACGGATCTGTTGGCCGTTACCATAGACAGGTAAAGCCTTGCCTTCCAAAGCATTCAAGATCATCAAGGGAATAAGCTTCTCGGGGAAATGGAAGGGCCCATAGTTATTCGAACAATTTGTGACAATAACTGGCAAGCCGTAAGTGCGATGCCAGGCACGCACTAAATGATCGCTCGACGCCTTAGAGGCAGAATACGGACTACTGGGCGCATAAGATGTCGTCTCAGTGAAAAGATCCGTCATATTAGGCAAATCACCAAACACTTCGTCGGTAGAAATATGGTGAAATCTAAACCGTGACTGTCGCTCAGCATCGAGTCCACGCCAATAATGACGAGCCGTTTCCAGCAACTGATATGTGCCTATAATATTGGTTTCAATAAAAGCGGCAGGACCATCGATCGAACGATCGACATGACTTTCAGCAGCAAGATGCATAACAACATCAGGTTGATGAGCAGAAAATACACGGTCTAACTCTGCTCTGTCACAAATATCAACTTTTTCAAATTGATAGCTTGGATTCGATTCAACGCCAGCCAGAGATTCTAAGTTACCCGCATAGGTCAATTTATCGAGATTCACGATCGAGTCTTCGGTGTTACTTAAGATATACCGGATCAATGCTGAACCAATAAACCCTGCACCACCCGTTACTAAGATCTTCATTCCAACCTCAAAAAATTATCACAAAAATTATGAGGTTTATGATATCAAACCACTCAGTAAAGGTACACGATCAACCAAAGTAACAGAAAGACGGTAGGCACAAAGCCATAGCCTACCCACCCAAAATATTGTTATGACTTTTCCTAAACAATCGGATGAATGCATTGAGATGCCAACAAGCCTACACAACTAGTTACAATACTTTCTAAGCAATGTTAAAATACTTAGCCTTACCATCAAGATCAACAACTTAAGACAAAAATTCACTTAAGCAACATAATAGGTTAGATAATGCAAACGAGATACATCATTTTTGCACCTTCATATAATCGAACCTCTGGAGGTGTGATTGTTTTACACAAACTATGCCATCTCATTAATGAGCTCGGTGGTAATGCTGTGATATTTCCTTTTTTTCAGCAATATAAATTCAGCAAAAAAGATCTCTCTGGACTAAAAAAGTTTATTAATAAGTCTATTGATGGATTATTTAGGCAATATAGAACTAACCCTGAATTCAACACGCCAGTATATAAAGGAAAAATCACTGACAATGATATTGTTATATACCCTGAGCTCGTTTTTGGAAATCCTTTAAAAGCAAAAAATATCATTAGATGGTTGTTAAACAAACCAGGTTTCTTTACCGGAGAGGTTTTCTATGGTGCTAATGAACTTTATTTCAAATTTGACCATGGTCTCGTCAACGACTTTCATTTCCATGGTTCGACATTATCGAATAACATTCTCAACATCTTGCATATCCCCTATGAAATATACAATGAAAAAAATACACAGGAGTCTAGAGCTGGTGTCGCATATTCTATCCGAAAAGATAAAATAAAGCCGAAAACATACCACCCAAAAGATGCAATTCTTATTGATGGTTTATCACATGAAGAAACAGCAAAAATCTTCAAGCGGGTAAAACAATTTATTTCATATGACACTTATTCTGCCTATTCATCGTTTGCCTCTCTATGTGGTTGTGAGTCAATTGTAGTACCGGATGAAGGTGTCACAAAAGAACAATGGTATCCCAACATTGAGAATCGGTATGGCATAGCCTATGGATTGGAAGACTTAGAGTTCGCCAATTCGACCAGGCGTCTAAAAAGACAACATTTTGAAAAACTCGATAAGGCTTATGCACAATCTGTGACTGATTTTATGCTGGAATCAAAAACATTTTTTAATTTATCCTGACGGCTATAGCCACAAGGGATATGCTTGGCATTTATTCAGCATAAATACTAGGCATATCTTTATGTAAAGTGAATCTACTTAAGATTTGCAATATCTGCAATATTAAGTAACTTCCGCTGCCGTTCTTTAATTCTCTTTGCTGGCACGCCAGCGTATATGCCAAATTCATGGCATATGTTATTAACCAAAGATAATGCCCCGACAGCAACACCATCATGAATAATAGACTCAGGTAAAATCACACTGCCACTGCCTATGACAACATGCCTTCCAATTAATACATCACCATGATTTACATTTGTAAATTCTGCTGGCACTGTGGGGTTTGTCATATACTCACCAGAGTAATCATCACTACTAGAATATACGCTGACACGAGATGATAATGTACTGAAATCAGATAACACAATTTCCCCAGCGCCAATCAATAAGGAAAAAACGGCTATATGGACATAATCGCCAATGACGATTCCGCCAGTACCAGCAGATAACACACAAAAATCATCAATGCGAATATTATTACCAAGAGTAATTCTCTCAGTACCGTAGATAGATGCTTTATCTGAAATAAAAACTGTCTCTCCAACTGAAGCGAATCCCATCTTTTCTAATTCATCACGGCTCAAATAGGCCATTAGATACTCCTTATCAAGTCAATAATTAAATTAACATCATCAATTTCCATCTCATTAAAAATAGGAATGCACAATACTTTATTTGAAGTCTCATTCGCATAGGGAAGATGAGCTACTGAAGCAGACTCCAACCCTTTATACATAGACATATTACTGATTAACGGGTAAAAATAACGACGAGATAAAATATTGTTTTTCTTTAGTTTTTCATAAAGTTCATCTCGAGTCAGACTATATGATGACTCAACCAAAATAGGGAAATAAGAATAGTTGCTGTTACTATCTTTAGATAATTCAGGCACCCTAATTCCTTCTACTTCAGCAAGCTTCTCTCTATAGTGATGATCGATAACTTTTCGTTGCTCTATTGCTTGGGCAATATATTTCAACTGCACCAAACCAAAGGCAGCATTGATTTCACTCATTTTTCCATTTATGCCTACCGCGGTAACCGTTAACTCATCCTCAATACCAAAGTTTTTCAACCTATCGATTTGTAATTTGGTCTCTGCATCTGGACTAATCACAGCTCCACCTTCAAAAGTATTAAACACTTTCGTGGCATGAAAGCTTAAAATAGATAAATCACCATAGTTAAGTAAACTCTGACCTTTGTAATTAACACCGAATGCATGAGCAGCATCATAAATGACCTTAAGCCCATGTTTATCTGCAATAGCCTCGATCGCCTCAACATCACAAGGATTGGAGTAACAATGGACTGGCATAATAGCCGATGTCTTAGGTGTGATTGCAGCCTCAATTTTTTTAGGGTCTATATTGAACGTATTGGGATCTATATCGACAAAAACTGGCACGAGCCCATTCCATAAAATAGAATGACTCGTCGCAACAAAAGAATATGGCGTTGTAATCACTTCTCCAGATATCTTTAATGCCTGCAAAGACGTGATTAGCGCGATCGTAGCATTATTAAATAATGAGACATGCCGTACACCAAGATACTTACCCAGTTCTTTTTCGAGTCTCTGATGGAATGGGCCATTATTTGTTAACCAACGATTACCCCATATTTCTTCAAGATATGGGGTAAATTCATTCAGTTCGGGCAAGAATGGTTGAGTCACTGGGATCAGTTTAGACATATGTATTCTCTCAATAAATAATGCAGAAATATTGCATACTAGCCAGGTAAGATTAATAGGCTAAAAATGACTCATCATAAAAAATCAGCCAAGATCTAACAAAAATGCCAACTCCTTCATCGCCACATCAAGCCAGTTAAGCTGCTCGCCTCTTGCTAATGAGGTTATTAGCTGATTAGCTAATGTAGGATCTAAGAGCAAGGCAATCTTATGTCCTATGGCTTCTGATTTAGTTTCACAACTTATTACATACTTTTCTGATACACATTTTTCAATCCTTGGCGGCTGATCCTTAGATACAGGAACAGCCAAGGTCGGTTTGTGCAGCGCTATCGCTTGTAATAAAGTATCTCCACCGCTCAATACGGCAGCCTTAGCCGCGGCCAAAATATTAATAAATTGCTGATTATTCAATTGAGGAATAACAACTACCCCCTCAAGCTCAGGCAGAGGATTTGGATAATTAGGGCCAAAAACCATGACACTTGTTATGCCAGATGCTTTATAGCTTTCATGAGCGGCCTGAGCAAAAATATCTGCGGCTAATTCGCCATTTACCTTGTGCCCACCAGAACCCGCATTAAATAATACAAACTCATTTTGCGTTAGCTGATATTGCGCTAATAATGCCGCTTGAGTGCTTGCATCGGGCTGAGTAAAGACAGGACCTATATTCAAAGGCGCGGGTTTATTAATGAGTTTCAGCTTCAGGCGATCTAACCAACTGATAGGACCGATCACAAATTCTGGTTGCACGACCCAATGACAATCCGTCACTAAAGCGCGGCCAATTTTCATTCCACGGCTACGCTTACGCTTGTGCTGGCTGAGAAATATGACCTTAGCGCCGAGTTTATGGGCATGGACTAACTGTGATTTACGCCCAGAAGCATCGAACAATACTATATCGGGCAGGTAATCAGACATGATTTGATTCACCGCTTTGACTTGTTTAGTCGGCGTATCTTCAAGTAGCACTGCCGGATAAGGGCATTGAGCCGCATAGGGTGCTTTTTCACTTAAAATAAACTTTATCTCGGCATTCGGCCAAGTTCTTTTCACCTCATCGGCAATGATCATTGAGCGCATATACTCACCTATGCCCTCAGCCGATGAGACTGGGATAAACAAGAACTTAGGGGCTTTTTGAGGAGCCATAATTAACCTTTAATCCAAATAAATTTATTCTGCAGTTTTAGTGTCATACGCCACCAGATCAAACTTCTCAATCACAGCTTCAACACTAATCAATGACATTAGATGCTCGCCTTTAGCGCGAGTTCCCCACTTAATTTGTCCACTATGCTGCAACCTGATGGCCTCATCATAGGCGCTCGCCACATATTGCTGCGATAAATACGGACCCGTGCGCCCGGGATTGGAATGGGCATATAAACCAATGACTGGCGTGCCTTGGGTCACCGCCATATGCGCAGGACCGGTATCTGGCGCTAACACTAAACTGGCGCGTTTTAGCAGCGCTAAGAGTTGAGTCAGACTGGTTTTGCCCACTAAATTATCGATTTTAGAAGGGCAAGCCTGCAAGATTTGCTCGGCTAAATCCTTCTCAAGCTGAGTTGGGCCACCGCACAGCATGACTCTAAACCCTTTAGCAATCGCATGACTCGCGACGGCAGCATAACGCTCGGGCAACCAGTTACGTTCAGCCTTACTCGCGGCAGCGCAAATGATAAAGACTTTTTCATTATCTTTAATCTGCGTCTGGGCAAATTCAGTATCCGCAATGGGTACAGGAATATGCCATTGGGGAGTGAGATCCTTGACGCCAATCGCCTTAGCGAAGCCCATAAATCCTTCGAGCACATGGGGCTTGGCCAAGGGCTCAACCCTACGATTCGTCACTAGCCACTGGCCTTCTTTAGCGCGGGCACGATCAAAACCTATGCGCACCTTTGCCGAAATGGCTAATGAAGCCAAGGTTGCACGTAGCGCAACCTGCATATGCAGCAGCACGTCAAAACGTCGGCCTTTTAAGGCCTTACGCAAATTAAAATAGCTGCGCCATCCTTGAGATTTATCGAAAATAACAAACTCAATACCAGGTAAATGCTTCAACAATTGATATTCGAGTTTACCGATCACCCATGTGATTTTGAGCTCGGGGTATTGCCGCTGAATCGCCTGCACCATTGCCACGGCATGACAGACGTCACCGATAGCGGATAAGCGCAGCAAACAAAGAGAATTCATGGTATTGGGATTTAAACTCATTGGGATTGAAGCTAAAAGCTCTTAAGGTTATTTGGCGCAAGCTAAGGATCTTAATGTAGAATGGCCCTAGGTGCCACGCTTAAGTCAACAAATCTCCGATGAATGCTCAGATACAGCTCATAAAAACCGCCCAAGGTCACATGGCAGTTTGCCAAGATACGCCAACAGATATCGATCCCGCGTGGTTCTCGGTGGATTTTTGGCGGGCTAAAAATGCTGTCGTAGGTTCATCCAAAGGCCGCTACACCACTTGGTTTGTGGCATTTGAGCACAGTCATTGGGTATTGCGTCATTATTGGCGTGGCGGCTTAATGGAGAAATTCAGCAAAGATGCTTACGTTTATACTGGCCTCGAAAATACCCGCGCCATGAGTGAGTTACGCTTATTAGACATTTTGTATCGCGAAGATTTTGCTGTACCTAAACCGATTGCCGCCAACATAGTGCGCGATGGATTATTTTACCGCGCCGATATCATTATCGAACGGGTCGAAGGCGCCGAAGATTTAGTCGCTAAACTCGGCAAAGGGGTCATGAGCACTGAGCAATGGCAAGCATTGGGAGCAACTATCGCCCAATTCCACCAGCGTGGTGTGTACCACGCCGACCTTAATGCCAAGAATATTCTGTTCCAGCCCGCGCAAACTGAACCCTTAACGCCAGAACGGTTTTATCTTATCGATTTCGACCGCGGCGAGTTAAAAACACCGAGCCCGCAATGGCAGCAATCGAATCTAGACAGACTGTTACGCTCCTTCAATAAAGAACAAGGCAAGTTACCAAACCTTGCCTTCACCGCTGATAACTGGTCATCACTGATGCAGGGCTATCAAGCGGCGATGCAAAACGCCTGAACCACTAAAAAAATTATCCAGTTAAATTAAGCGGTTATTAAATATTGTGCGAGAAGAAATTGTCGCTGTAAGGCACCACGATTAGCCTCAACCACAGCCAATCCCGCGTTCACCGCCTGCAGGCGTAACTCAGGTTTAGCAAAATACTCAATCAAGTTAGCGGCAAGTTCATCCGCCGATGCGACAACCTTTAACCCACCAGCATCCGCCAACATCTGCGTAATTTGAGCAAAATCCCAATGGTTCGGTCCCACCATAACAGGCACGCCCATAGCAACAGGCTCCAAGGGATTATGGCCACCATTATTGATCAGCGTGCCACCGACAAAAGCTTGATCAGCGGCGCCATAAAAGGTCAGAAGTTCACCCATGGTATCGCCGACCAGCACTTGAGTCGTTGCCGTCACAGGAAGATTACTGCTGCGACGAATTAATTCAAAACCTTGGCTGGCAACAAACTCAGCAACTGCAGAAAACTGCTCAGGATGACGCGGCGCAATAATCAGCAAGGCATCGGGCCACTGAGCCAATAATTGCCTATGGGCGGTGAGCATGGCGTCAAATTCTCCAGGATGCACACTGCCTGCGACCCAAATCGGCGAGGTTTTACGCCCCCAAGTCTGACGCAACAGCTTGGCATTGGCTAAACGCTCAGGCGTAATACTGAGATCAAACTTCAAGCTACCGCATACTGTCACTCTGTCCTGCGATACACCTAACTCGATAAAACGCTGCGCTTCTACTTGAGTCTGCACCGCAATAACATCGAGTCGTTGCAACATAGGTCGACTGAGTTTAGGACGCTTAGCATATTGCGCCGCCGACTTGGCCGACAGACGTGCATTGGCCAACATCAAGCGCACACCTCGCTTGGCCGCTATGGCAACCAAGTTAGGCCACAGTTCAGTTTCCATAATGATGCAAGATTTAGGTGAGACTTGGCGCAAGAAACGCCGCACACACCAAGGTAAGTCAAAGGGCAAATAACAATGCTGCACTGAGTCACCAAAGGCTTTGCGCACTTCAGCAGACCCCGTTGGACTGGTTGTGGTAACCGTAATACTTAGCTCAGGGTGTGATTGCATAATCAAACGGATCAAGGGAATTGCCGCGAGCGTTTCCCCCATAGACACAGAATGGATCAGTAAATCCGTCGATTTTAGTCGGGTTAATCCAAAACGCTCCCCCCAACGACCACGGTAATCAGGACTTTTGATAGCACGAAATGCTAAATAGACGATCAGCAAAGGGGATAATAAATATAAGATCGTGGAATAGAGAAAACGATTCATTAAAAACGTGCTTATGAGTTTTGCCTGATGAATGGCGGCAATGTTAGCATATGCACCAAATTAGGGATAATTTACCAGCAGTATGGCGGTCGTTGGTTAACTCTATCGATGATGTGGCGTTCACTAGCAATTTGGATAACTTATGAAAACCCGCGACAAAATAATCTATGCCAGTCTTGAACTGTTCAACGAGCATGGCGAAAGAAACATCACCACCAATCACATTGCCGCTCACTTAAATATGAGTCCCGGGAATCTTTATTATCATTTTCGCAATAAAGAAGACATTATCCGCTGTATTTTCAGCTTATATGAGAATCATCTCGAATCGGGTTTCCAACCCTATGAAGATAAGCAAGTGGATGTGGAACTGTTAATCGGCTACTTCGATGCGATGTTCTATACCTTGTGGCAATTCCGCTTCATGTACGCCAACCTTGCGGATATTCTCGCCCGCGATGAAGAGCTAAAAAAACGTTATTTGCATGCACAGCAACAAGTTTTAACGCGTTCGAGCCACGTGCTGCATAAACTTAAGCAAGATGGCTTTTTGAACTTAGAGAGCGACAAAATCACGCCACTGGCGGATACCATCAAGATGATCGTCAGCTTTTGGATCGGTTACCAACTCACGCAATCCAGCACGTCGACCATCACTAAAGCGACGCTCTATGAAGGTGTATTGAGGGTACTGATGATTTTCAAAGCCTATGCAACCCCGACATCCGTCGCGACGTTTACTCGCCTAGAGCAGCATTATCACGCGTTAGCGAATCAAGAATCCCTCTAACATCGTCCCAAACACCTTTGTTGGGAACTCGCATTCGGTACTAGACTCAAAGCAATTATAGTGCTGAGTGCGAGCTCGGTTTTCGCTCTACATCCCTTAAAAGAAGACTCAGCCAAACAGTGGCAAACTTATGTTGCACATTAGTTTTTATAATGTAAAAACTACTTTAACCCTAAACTAGTTTATCTTGCGAACCTGCATGAAAAAAAGGCTGTAGGCCGATTAGGTTTAGAGTTAGAATGCCACCACTCCCAAAATCAGAATAAAGTTAACTAAGGAGATATCAGGTGGCCTCTACCTCATTCTACGCACAGATTAATCAACAGCTTGCAGACATCAAAGCCGAAGGCTTATATAAAAGCGAGCGTGTTATTGCCTCACCGCAACAGACAGCCATTCAAGTTAATCAGCAAGAAGTTATTAACTTTTGCGCGAATAATTACTTAGGCTTAGCGAATCACCCAGAGCTAATCAAAGCCGCCCAACAGGGCTTAGACAGCCACGGCTTTGGTATGGCGTCGGTGCGCTTTATTTGCGGCACGCAAGATATCCATAAAAAGCTAGAAGCTAGCCTGAGCGAATTCCTCGGCACTGAAGACACCATTCTTTACTCTTCATGTTTTGATGCAAACGCCGGCCTGTTCGAAACCCTGTTAGATGCAGAAGACGCGATTATTTCCGACGCGTTAAACCATGCTTCTATCATCGACGGTGTACGTTTATGTAAAGCCAAGCGTTTCCGTTATGCCAACAACGACATGGCCGATTTAGAAACTCAGCTGATCGCCGCTAAAGAAGCAGGCGCCCGTAACATCTTGATCGCCACCGACGGCGTATTCTCCATGGACGGCGTGATTGCAAACCTTAAAGGTGTATGTGATTTAGCCGATAAATACGGCGCACTGGTGATGGTCGATGACTCTCACGCGGTAGGCTTTATTGGCGCGAACGGCCGTGGCACCCACGAATATTGCAATGTGATGGACAGAGTCGACATCATCACAGGCACCTTAGGTAAAGCCTTAGGCGGCGCATCGGGCGGTTTCACTTCGGGTAAAAAAGAAGTCATCGACTGGTTACGCCAGCGTTCACGTCCTTACCTGTTCTCTAACTCATTAGCGCCGTCAATCGTGACTGCATCTATCCATGTGTTAGAAATGCTCAAGTCGGGCCAAGCACTACGCGAAGCCGTATGGGAAAACAGCCGTTATTTCCGTGAGCAAATGTCAGCAGCAGGCTTTACTTTGGGCGGCGCCGACCACGCGATTATCCCTGTGATGATTGGCGATGCGAAACTGGCGGGCGACTTTGCTAACCGCTTATTAGCAGAACATATTTATGTTATTGGCTTCTCATTCCCTGTGGTTCCTAAGGGACAAGCCCGTATCCGTACGCAAATGTCAGCGGCACATACCCGTGAGCAACTCGACAAAGCGATCTCCGCCTTTACCCGTATTGCCAAAGAAATGGGCATTATTTAGGACTTAAGACAATGAAAGCACTAAGCAAGTTAAAAGCCGAAAAAGGTATTTGGTTAGTCGATGCGCCTAAGCCAGTAATGGGCCACAACGATCTGCTGATCAAAATTAAAAAAACGGCGATTTGTGGCACCGACATGCACATCTACAACTGGGACGAGTGGTCACAAAAAACCATTCCCGTTCCTATGGTTGTTGGCCATGAATATGTAGGCGAAGTGGTTGATATCGGACAAGAAGTGCGTGGTTTTAAGATTGGCGACCGCGTATCTGGCGAAGGTCATATTACCTGCGGCCACTGCCGTAACTGTCGCGCTGGCCGCACCCATTTATGCCGCAACACCTCTGGTGTCGGTGTAAACCGTGAAGGTTCATTCGCGGAATACTTAGTGATTCCCGCCTTTAACGCCTTTAAAATCCCTGATGACATCAGCGATGATTTAGCGTCAATCTTCGACCCGTTTGGTAACGCTGTGCACACAGCATTATCCTTCGATTTAGTCGGTGAAGACGTCTTGATCACAGGCGCAGGCCCAATCGGCATAATGGCTGCGGCAGTATGTCGTCACGTAGGTGCGCGCCATGTAGTAATCACCGACGTTAACGAATACCGCTTAGAGCTGGCCCGTAAAATGGGTGCGACTCGCGCAGTGAACGTGTCTAAAGAAAGCCTGAAAGACGTGATGAAGGAACTGGGCATGACCGAAGGTTTCGACGTCGGCTTAGAAATGTCTGGCGTACCATCAGCCTTCCACGCCATGTTAGATACCATGAACCACGGCGGCAAAGTCGCTATGCTGGGTATTCCTGGTGGCGAAATGGCGATTGATTGGAGCAAAGTGATCTTCAAAGGTTTGGTCATTAAAGGCATCTACGGCCGTGAAATGTTCGAAACTTGGTACAAGATGGCGAGCCTTATCCAATCTGGCTTAGATATTTCGCCTATCATCACTCACCACTTCAAGATTGATGATTTCCAACAAGGTTTCGACGCCATGGGCTCGGGCCAATCGGGTAAAGTGATCCTCAGCTGGGATTAATCCTGCAGAGCATTACTTAGATAGGGGCTGTACACTCGCAGCCCCTTGTTGCACACTTATCCCATCTTGATTTCCATCTCTTAGCTTTGTCAGGTTTTATTATGTCTTCCTTTAAACACTTAAGCGTTAATCAATTGCTGCAAATGACCGAAGCACAGCCAGTGCAAATCGTCGATATCCGCGATGGCAATAGCTTCACCAACGGCCATATTGCAGGTGCAACTAACCTGAATAACGAAAACCTAGCGCAATTTATTAGCCAAGCCGATATGGACAGCCCGCTAGTGGTGGTTTGTTACCACGGTATGAGCAGCCAAAATGCGGCACAGTATTTATGCGAGCAAGGGTTTGATGACGTTTACAGTCTAGACGGCGGCTATAGCGCCTGGCATGAGGCAAATGCATGATAGAAATTGGCCGACTCCCCAACAGTAGAGCCGCGCAGGCATTTGTCGATTACCTCAAAGGTGAACACATTGACTGCCAAATTGAGCCGCTGGAGCAAGGTGTCGCCATTCTCGTCATCCATGACAAAGATCTGGAGCAAGCGCGCACAGAGTTTGCCCATTTCATGGCTCATCCCTACGACAGTAAATATCTGCAAGCCTCGTGGGAACACGGCGATACCCAAACTAAGATAGATTACGGCGCGCCTTCGCTACAGTTGTTTACCCAATTCATTACCGGCGCAGGCCCAGTCACGTTGATCGTTTTTGCGGTTTGCGTACTCATTTTTGCGGCGATGAACTTAGGGTTCGCCAACCAAACCTACGCAGCACTGTCCTATTTTGGCGCTGTACCAAATTCAGAGTTCAGCCAGTTCTGGCGTGTTTTTACCCCAAGCCTGCTGCATTTTTCAGCCATGCACGTCATCTTTAACTTGCTCTGGTGGTGGTATTTAGGCGGTAAAATCGAAACCCGAATCGGCACAGCACCATTGCTAATCTTGCTGTTTGTGGCGGGAACACTGCCAAACGTCATCCAATATTATGTCGGTGGACCTAACTTCGGCGGGCTATCCGGCGTTGTGTATGCCGTGGTGGGTTACACTTGGGTCATGGGGATACGTAAACCTGCTGCTGGAATAGACTTTCCACCATCATATATGGCCTTTATGATTATTTGGTTGGCATTGGGATTCACGGATATTCTAGGGGTTGCCGTTGCGAACGGTGCCCACATTGGTGGCTTACTCATAGGGTTAGCCCAAGGTTTATTCGATAGCCGCAAGTCCTCAAGCTCAATCTAATCCCGTTATACCAAGATAAATCCACAAGAACGCATGGGGATTTATCTTGGTTCAATGACGCGCTCTTACACTTCTACAAACCGCTCAAACTAACGTGCGTCAGTCATCTCCAGTACCTTAGCAACCAGCTTCTCGATGCCTGAATGCGCTTCAGCAATACTCCCAGCCAACATATAAGCGGGAGTGCTGACTATTCGATTCGCTTCATCTACGACGATCTCATGCACAGTGGCGACTTGATGCTCTCCCCCCATCAAATTGAACGCCGCAACAGTATCGCTATCATTACCAATAGTGCCTTTTACGCCATGGGGATATAAACGCGGGATCATCATAGGTGCGATACAGATAAAGCCGACGGGCTTTTTCGCCAGAATGAACTCATTGATAAAATCTGTGACCAGCGGATCTACTTCACACTCGCTGCCGTTCGTCGCAAAATTACACAGATTTTTCGCCGCCCCAAAACCACCGGGAATGATCAAGGCATCAAATTCGGCGATAGCTAATTCTGTGGTCGATTTGACTTCGCCACGGGCAATGCGCGCCGACTCCACCAGCACATTACGCCTTGCTGTCGCATCGACCTCGCCAGTGAGGTGATCGACCACATGCATCTGTTTGATATCAGGTGCAAAACATTGGTAGTGAGCCCCCGCTTTAGATAAGCATAAAAGCGTTAAAACCGATTCATGGATCTCTGTTCCATCGAAAACACCGCATCCACTCAGTAACACTGCGACTTTTTTCATTAAAAATATCCTTCTTATGTCATTAAGTTTTAACAAACTACAAACAAACTAGTTGATCTGATTAAAAATCGTGCTAACTTAATTCGTCGAATCTGACGGGTGCCGAAAATTAAGCCAATCCTTAGATGTATTTTACGGAGTCAATAAAAAATCCACAAATTGGGAAGATTTTTTAAGAAACAGTATTGAACTCACACAAATCTTTTATAAATATAAAAAACAACAACTTAAAAATATCGCACTAAGCCGTAATCATCGCCATTATTCTCAGTTGACTTTTTCACTCACAGACTTATCCACAGGCTGGGAGTCATTTTGCCGTGGCTGAAATAGCGCTTATGTGGCATGCTTAGCGCCATCTAAGTCATCGATAAACGAAAAATACTTATGCCAACCGTCGCTAAAAACCCACTTGTGCTTGTGGATGGATCTTCCTATTTATATCGCGCTTATTATGCGCCTCCTCACCTGACAAACTCAAAGGGCGAAGCAACCGGTGCCGTTTATGGCGTAGTGAATATGTTACGCAGCTTGCTGACTCGCTATCAGCCAAGCCATATCGCAGTCGTGTTCGATGCCAAGGGCAAAACCTTCCGCAATGACATGTACAGCGAATACAAAGCACAGCGCCCACCTATGCCTGATGACCTACGTTCGCAAATCGAACCTTTACACCGCATTATTCGTGCACTGGGTTTACCACTGATTTCGATTTCCGGCGTCGAAGCCGATGACGTGATCGGCACTATTGCTCGCCAAGCCAGTTTAGAAAACCGTGCAGTGCTTATCAGCACTGGCGATAAAGACATGGCGCAGTTAGTCGATGAGAACGTCACGCTCATCAACACCATGACAGACACCATAATGGGCCCAGAAGAAGTCGCGATTAAATTTGGTGTTGGTCCAGACCGTATCATAGATTTGCTCGCGCTGATGGGCGACAAGGCCGATAACATTCCCGGCTTACCCGGCGTTGGTGAGAAAACAGCGCTCGCTATGCTCACAGGAGCCGGCAGCGTGAGTAACTTATTAGCGGAACCCGAAAAAGTCGCCGAGCTCGGCTTTAGAGGTTCTAAAACCATGGCGGCGAAGATCATTGAAAATGCCGACATGCTTAAGCTTTCTTACGAACTCGCCACCATTAAAACCGATGTCGAACTTGAGCAAGACTGGCACGAACTCACCATCAAGCCTGCGGACAAAGATGAACTGATCAAATGCTATGGCGAGATGGAGTTTAAGCGTTGGTTAGCCGAAGTCTTAGATAACAAAATCACTGCAAATACCTCAATTGATGCGGCATCCGAGACACAGGAAGACTCAACTCCGGTCGAAGCGATTGCAACGCAGTACGACTGCATTCTCACGGAAGCCGAATTAGACGCTTGGATTGCGAAGCTTAAAAAAGCCGACTTGATGGCGGTAGATACCGAGACCACCAGCTTAGATTACATGGTGGCGGAATTAGTCGGGATCTCCTTCGCCGTTGAGGCAGGAAAAGCCGCTTATCTGCCTTTGACCCATGATTATGTTGACGCGCCGACTCAAATCAATAAAACCGTCGCGCTAGAAAAACTGCGTCCACTGCTTGAGGATCCAAAACTTAAGAAAGTCGGTCAAAATCTTAAGTACGACATCAGTATTTTAGCCAATGCGGGGATCAAACTGCAGGGCGTCGCTTTCGATACTATGCTCGAATCCTATGTCTTCAACTCAGTGGCTTCGCGCCATGATATGGATGGCTTAGCACTCAAGTACTTAGGCCATAAAAATATCAGCTTCGAAGAAATCGCTGGCAAAGGTGCAAAACAGCTGACCTTCAACCAAATTCCACTGGAAACGGCTGCGCCTTATGCGGCCGAAGATGCCGACATCACCCTACGTTTACACCAACATTTGTGGCCAAGACTCGAAAAAGAAGCGGAACTGGCCGCTATGTTTACCGAAGTCGAATTGCCGCTGATCCAAGTATTGTCGGATATTGAACGCCAAGGGGTATTAATCGACAGCATGTTACTCGGCCAACAAAGCGATGAGCTGGCGCGTAAAATCGATACCTTAGAAGAAAAAGCCTACGACATTGCCGGTGAGAAATTTAACCTTGGCTCGCCTAAGCAACTGCAAGTATTGTTTTTTGAAAAGCTAGGTTATCCGATCACCAAAAAGACCCCCAAGGGCGCACCATCGACCGCGGAAGAAGTGTTGGTCGAATTGGCGTTAGATTTCCCTCTGCCAAAGGTGATCCTCGAACATCGCAGCCTATCTAAATTAAAGAGCACTTACACAGATAAACTGCCACTAATGGTCAACGCTAAAACGGGTCGTGTGCACACTAGCTATCATCAAGCCAATGCGGCAACAGGACGCTTATCATCGAGCGAGCCTAACCTGCAGAATATTCCTATCCGCACCGAAGAAGGTCGCCGTATTCGCCAAGCCTTTATCGCACCAGATGGTCGTAAAATTTTGGCAGCCGACTACTCGCAAATCGAACTACGGATCATGGCGCATTTATCCCAAGATGCCGGCTTACTCAAAGCCTTCGCCGAGGGCAAAGACATTCACAGAGCTACAGCTGCCGAAGTGTTTGGTACTGACTTTGATGAAGTAACCACAGAACAGCGTCGCCGCGCCAAAGCGGTTAACTTCGGCTTAATTTACGGCATGTCAGCCTTTGGTTTAGCGCGCCAGCTCGATATCCCGCGCCATGAAGCACAAACCTATATCGACACCTACTTTGCCCGTTATCCAGGCGTATTACGTTATATGGAAGAAACGCGTGCGGGGGCAGCCGACCTAGGTTACGTATCGACTCTGTTTGGTCGTCGTCTCTACTTACCCGAAATCCGTGATCGTAACGCGATGCGCCGCCAAGGTGCTGAACGTGCTGCGATTAATGCACCAATGCAAGGCACGGCTGCCGACATCATCAAAAAGGCCATGATCAATATCGCCCAGTGGATCAAGACAGAAACCCAAGGCGAAATCACTATGATCATGCAGGTTCACGATGAATTGGTGTTTGAAGTCGATGCGGATAAAGCAGAAGCGCTTAAAAAGACAATCTGTACTTTAATGGCACAAGCCGCCGATCTCGATGTTGAACTGCTTGCCGAAGCGGGCATTGGTAATAACTGGGATGAAGCTCACTAACCTTAATGACATCAAAATCAAAACTAGCACTATCAATATGATTTAAAGTAAATAAAGCTAACCTGAATTCAATATTTTGAACTCAGGTTAGCTCTCTCCCGTCTTAATCATCTCTAAGCACATCAATACTGAGTCCCTTTCATCACTGTGCGAAAATTATCTTTTCACAATACAAATCAGATCATTAAGTTAAGAAACACTGCATCGGCAGCACAATGTATGACTCTCAACGAAGCAATCTCGACTCCACACGTATTAGACCATCAAGTTCGGCGCGACTTTACTGGCGACACAATGTATGACTCACAGCCAAACAATCTGTATTCCGAACACGCGAGTTCGTTAAGCGCAGCGCAACTTAACAGACGACACAAACCATGACTCACAACTAAACATTCCTTTCCCCACAAACACTAGAGCCTTAAGTACGATGCAACTTCATCGGCAGCAACATGCATAACTCACTACCACACAATCTTTACCTGATACATTTAGCAGTAGAGCTCATCGATACACTGCCGCAGCAGATGGAGACTCAAGGGTGTGATTACACGAATCGAAATGGCGTTAAAGCCAGCTATATATGCTCAAAAGTGTCATAACGGTTGTTCTCTCACGCGTACACTAAAACATTAAGCCAGATTTAGAGTAAAAACATTAAATCTCAAATATTGATCTCTTTTGTATATAAATTTCGGATTACTCCGCTAAATCAGCCGATTAAGCATTTTTAATGAAATTTTAAGATCAATTTAAGATGCTTTTTCACTCATAACCTGAGATCAAGCGCACATAATTACCTCTTTTTTGAAAAAACTGTTTTCCATTTAAAGTTAAATGGAGTAATATTCTCTGCGTAGGGTACAGAGGTTAAGATGTTCTATCTTTCAGACCTTTATTTCACTTATAGTGATGAGCCAAATTCTGGCGCCTCAGCAACTTGTTTGCTGAGGCTTTTTTTTGCTCTTTTTCAGACTTTAGGTAAATTTTAGAGTATTTACTTTAATAAAAAGTAAATTGGCTGTATGCTAGTTTCATTGAGAACCATTGAAGCTAATTTGGTGGTGCTTGAGTCTTGTTGAATTTAGCTTCTCCCCAAAAGAGCTAATATTTTTGGCCGATGACACTGTCATCGGCTATTTTTTTGCCTGAAATTGACGAAAAGTTAATAGGGATAAAAGCTTAACAAGAAGGAAAGATAAGAAAAAATTGTAGGAAAAATAGAAGGGCGGCATACACAGTCAAACTCGACCATGTATGCCAAAACAGGCAATATTATTCGGCGTTGTTCGCCGCATCTAACTCATCGGTCAACCATTGCGGATGGCACCATTCATTTAGAATAGCCAACACTTTAGGCTTACCGGTTCCTTTAAGCGATGAGAAAGGCTCAACCTGTACCCAGTCACCAAACTCACTCAACGCCAGACGCACTTCATTTACCGTTTTCATCTTAGCGCTTTGAGCTAATTTGTCTGACTTGGTCAGCAAAGCTAACACAGGGATTTCACTGGCAACCGCCCACTCGATCATCTGCATATCGAGATCTTTTAGTGGATGACGTATATCCATCAAGACAACCACGCCACTTAAACAAGCGCGTTTTTGCAAATATTCACCTAATGCCTGCTGCCATTTATTTTTCAACGCAAGCGGGACTTGTGCAAAACCATAGCCAGGTAAGTCAACTAAACGACGCTGAGCATCTAACTCAAATACGTTAATTAATTGAGTTCGGCCAGGGGTTTTACTGGTTCTTGCTAAACTTTTTTGCTCAGTTAATGCATTGAGTGCACTAGACTTTCCAGCATTAGAGCGGCCAGCAAATGCAATCTCAACTCCAACATCGCCGGGCAGATATTGATCCAAATGTGCAATGTCAGGTGCACTGATTAAAAACTTTGCCCTACGAAAATCTATACGAGATTCAGTCACTATTTACTCCGAAATTTTTCTACGCAATACCATAATTTATGAAGAATTACTTACTTTTCCACGTTTTCGTGTAAAATATTACTCCGATCACATTAATCATATTTTACCACGCTTGCGGGTCACCCTAGTAAGCTCAGGATAATAATCTTAACCAGAAGTTGGAACGCCATGAAAAAGCTAGCTCTTGCGCTGTCTGTTGTAATTGCCGCCATATCTTCACCTGCGATTGCTGAAGGTAATGCTGAAGCGGGAAAAACGAAAATCATTGTCTGTTCAGCCTGCCATGGTATGGACGGTAACAGTATGATCGATATGTACCCTAAACTTGCGGGCCAACACGCCACTTACCTCCAAAAGCAACTACATGATTTCCGTAGTGCAGCGCAAACTGGCGGTAAAGACGGTCGTATGGATCCTATCATGAGTGGCATGGCAATGCCTCTAAGCGATCAGGATATTCTCGACATTACTGCATATTTTTCTAGCCAAGTAATCCAAGTGACTGAAGCGAAAGATGTCCCTGAGTTAGGCGCTAAACTTTACAAAGGTGGCGATGTTTCACGTGGTATTACCGCTTGTATGGCATGTCATGGCCCAGATGGTAAAGGCGCTGAACTTGCAGGCTTCCCAACATTGGCTGGCCAACACGCCAACTACATCAAGATCCAACTGACAAAATTCCGTGAAGCGGGTCGTCATAATGACCTGAACGGCATGATGCAAGATGTGGCTAAAAAGCTAAGCGATAGCGATATCGACGCACTATCTAAGTATCTTTCTAGCCTGAAGTAATCTTAGTCAGTTAAGAAAGGGGTGTATTATCACCCTTTTTTTACACCACCAAGTTGACGTGAACGTAAACTGCATAAGATTCATGCTTGACATAGATCACAGATTTGGGTTTAATAAGCCCCGTACCGAGATAAACCCATCTGTTTGTACAAAAAGATTAATAATAACTTACAGGTTTCGGTATAATTAACATTCAAGATATAAGAATAAAGACACTCAATAACAATAATATACTTAAGACCACTCTCTAATAATAACAAGAGTCGTGATTTCCACTTGAAATCCAGGTCAGCACAATTTTGTAAGGGATGGCCGATAATGCCAATTTGCTTCTAGCAAAACGCCTTACATTCAGGGTAACTTGCCCCATCAGGACACAGTTTACATGATGTAAACTGTCGCAAAGGAAGCGATAAGCTTAGGATGCACTGGCTGGATGCTTGTTATCACTGGAAGGTACTTAAGTAACACGGATGGTTAACTAAACGTCAATGATGACGATGCTATACAATGATGTGTCGCGAGACCATCTACGGAAACTGTGGTCAGGATGGCGACAGAAAAAATAAAGTGTCTGGAAGACCGTTAACAAAAATAATGCAGGGAAAGCAGTAAAAAAAAGAAGGATACCGACCGGGAAAGTCGCATAGCAAGTATGGATACTTGGAATCAGGATAAGGTGCTAAAGCACCCTTTGTAAGGCGGCAGTTTAACTGCCGCCTTTTTTCTTTGGTGTAAATACACCACCAGTGTCTAAAATGTGCACTCGACCAATATAATTGGTACAATCAAAGCCTTAATAACCACTTCAGCAGACTCAATGCCCAGATGCCCTCTTTGTCATAACAGTCAGACACAACTCCTTCATCAAGATAAAAAACGGAGTTTTTATGTTTGCAAGACATGTGAGTTAACCTTTGCGGATGCAAATAGCCATTTACCACCCGCGGCAGAGAAACAAAGATACGGTCGTTCACGCATTGCGTTGAAGCAAAAGCAGCTATCGCAATTTATTTTGCCGCTGTTAGCGCAATTAGAGCAGCAGCAAGCTGGTCGTTTATTAGGATTGAATTTTGGACGCATACTCGATAATGAGAGTTTGGCGACCATAGAAAATGCGGGCCACAAGTTAAACCAATACGATCCCTTTTTTGCCCCGAATCATGATGTGTTAAAGCAAGAATATGATTTTATCTGCTGTTATCGCGTTTTTGAGCATTTTCAGTACCCAATAAAAGAGTGGGCCTTACTCTCTCGACTACTTCATCCAGGTGGTTGGTTAGCGATAAGCACACCGTTACTGACTGAATTAGATGGTTTTGCTAAGTGGCATTATAAGAACAACCTCACCCATGTGAGCTTTTACCAGCGACAAACCTTCGAGTACCTAGCAAACAATAGCGATTTTGAACTATTATTTGCCGCAAAGGACCTCGTTTTGATGCAAAAAACATCATAATCTGGTATAACACTCGGCCTAATTTCGCACCTTGTAGACAAGCTCAACCTTAGTCTGCGGGGCCATACGTTGTAAACAATTGAGAAGACCATGTCTCGTAGCAAGAAAACACGCAAGGGCGGCGAGAACAGCCCTAAGTTACAGCCAAGAGTGAAGAAGCAAGATCGCGCTGTAGCGACTGGCAAACGTAAAGATTCTGGCAATAAATCAGGCAGTCGTCATAACGAAAGCTTAATTTTAGCGCAAGCGCCGCAACAGCAGGCCGCGAAGAAAAAAGACCCGCGTCATGGCAGCAAAAAGCCTATTGCTTTAGCGATTCCAGCGGCAGTGGTTACAGATAAAGCCGCCCAGCCAAAAGTGAAACAAGCTAAGCTGACTGACGAGCAAAAACTGCTGAAATTGGAAGAAGATCCAAGACTAAATCAGCTGTTAGATATGCTGGAAGAAGGCCGTGATCTCAACGATGTAGATCAAAAATGGTTAGATCAACAGCTGAATAAGATTGAAGCTCTGATGGTTAAACTCGGCATTAGCGACGATATGGATGATGACGCACCTTCATCACCAGCTAAGTCTTTGTCTGACGATGAGTTGTTCGATAAGTTCGAATCAGGCGCTGACTTACTGAAAGATTATCAAGACAAGTTCTAAACCTCTCAGTGCTAAGGCATAGGGAACTCAGTTTTTTAGCTGTGCTCCTTATGCCATTCATATAAGGAGTCTCTGTGTCTACGGCTATCATTATTCTCGGTTTTATCATCATAGTAGCGCTTAGTAGCTACGCCACCTTCTTAATCCTAAAACTCAAGCAGCAAAAAAAGCGTCAGCAGGCCGAACAAGCCGAGCGTGAAGTCACGGCGAATGCAAAACGCGCCCAAGTTTTAGATGATATCCGCTATATCGCCACTGCCATGATTGAAGACCGCTGTGAGATCTCTGAAGGCGTGGTCAGAATTGGGCGATTATTTGAAATCCTGTCATTGAGTGAGCGTGTGGCTCCTGATTACCCTTCATTATTCAAACACTTTGAGCTAATTAAAAATCATCCCATCATGGACGCTCGTCAAGCCTTGCCTAAGCAAGAAAGGATGAAGTTAGATTTGATCAGAATGAAGTCCGAAGCGGCATTAGAGCAAGGCATCAGTGATGATGCGAAAAAACTGGCGGATTACCAAGCCAAAGCGATGCATTAAACTCGCTCATTGTTATACCTCAAGACCACTTATGTTGTGGTTTTGAGGTCATCTCGATAAAACCCACTCCAATCTTACTCTGCTGTCTCCCGTGAGACTGCGCACAAAACCACCACATATCGACAGACAAGCGTACTTTTTTGATAGATATTGCGTAACTTCTAAAAAGACAGACGTCATTTTTACAACCTAGATCAAGGTTATTTACTTAAGAACCTTGCATACTTCGCTTGTTGCTAATTTACCCACGGAGGACACGCCTTGAAGCAGCCCACTCAGATTAGCTGGGATCAGTCGATGATCGAAAAGTATAACTACAGCGGTCCCCGTTATACCTCTTACCCAACGGCATTGGAGTTCGATGACACATTCACCGAACAAAACCTGCTGACGGCCATTGAAAATAGCAAAAGCGATAAACTGTCGCTGTATATTCATATCCCGTTCTGCGCCAAGCTTTGTTATTACTGCGGCTGTAATAAAGTCATCACCCGCCACCAACACAAAGCCGATCAGTACATTGAATATTTAAGCCAAGAAATTATCAAACGTGCGCCCCTGTTTAAACATTACAGTGTGACCCAAATGCATTGGGGCGGCGGTACACCTACGTTCTTAAATCCTGAGCAGATTCTTAAACTTACGTCATTGATTAAAGCTAACTTTAACTTTGCGGAAGAAGGCGAGTACTCGATTGAAGTCGATCCTCGCGAGATAGAACTGTCAATGCTCGACACATTGAAAGAAGCGGGCTTCAACCGGATCTCCATTGGCGTACAAGATTTCAATAAAGAAGTGCAAATTGCCGTTAATCGCGAACAAGACGAGCAATTTATCTTCGACTTGATGGCCAAAGCGAAAGCCATGGGTTTTGTGTCAACCAACATAGATTTAATCTATGGTTTGCCACACCAAACGCCAGAAACCTTTGCCGTCACTATGCAGCGCGTTTTAGATTTATCACCTGACCGCCTGTCGGTATTTAACTATGCTCACTTACCTGCGCGCTTTGCTGCACAACGTAAGATCAAAGACGAGCATTTACCTTCGCCAAAACAAAAACTCGAAATGCTGCACCAAACTATCGAGACCTTAACTGGCGCGGGTTACCAATATATCGGTATGGATCACTTTGCTAAACCCGATGACGAGTTAGCCAAGTTACAGCGTGAAGGCAGACTGCACCGCAACTTCCAAGGTTATACCACCCAAGAAGAATGTGATTTGTTAGGTCTTGGCGTGTCATCCATCAGTCAGATTGGCGACTGCTATGCGCAAAACCAGAAAGATATCCGCCCTTACTATGAAGCCATAGATAAGGAAGGCCATGCTTTGTGGAAAGGTTGCAGCCTGAACCGTGACGATGAAATCCGCCGCGTAGTGATTAAACAGCTGATTTGCCACTTCGAATTAGATATGGCGAAAATTGATGAGAAACTGGGGATTAACTTCGAAACCTATTTCGCGGAAGATCTTAAGTTAATGCAGACATTTATCGATGACAAGCTAGTTGAAATCGTCAACAGACAGATCACTATCAGCCCAACTGGCCGTTTATTGATCCGCAATATCTGTATGTGTTTCGACCTTTACTATCGTCAAAAAGCACGTCAGCAACAGTTCTCGCGCGTGATCTAAAGCGCCTATCGCTGCACTCGCGAACGCTCATAAAAAATCCGACTCTAGAGTCGGATTTTTTATTTATAGCTATTTTTATTAATGACTCAGAGCTTATACCTTAGCGGCATACAGTGCTTTGCGATCACTGTCGGATAAAAACGCCATTTCAACGCCGTTGCGTTGCACCTGCGCTAACTCAGCATCGGTTAACTTGAGTTCGGATTTAGCAATACGGTACTCATGATTAATGTCGATAGCGCTCACACCGGGATCATCGGTATTTAAGTTGATCAATACGCCTGCATCCATAAAAGTTCTAAAAGGATGCTCAGCGTAAGAAGCGACTGTAGAAGTATGCAAGTTACTGGTTGGGCAAGATTCGATACCAATACGGTGCTTAGCGAGATATTCCATCAACTTAGGATCGTGAATCGCGTTCACCCCGTGGCCAATTCGCGTCGCGCCAAGTTCTTGAATCGCTTGCCACATACTTTGTGAACCCGCGGCTTCACCGGCGTGAGCCGTAATCGCAAGATCTGCATCACGAACACGTTTAAAGTGCTCGTTAAATAACTCGCCAGGGAAACCCATTTCATCGCCAGCTAAGTCCATAGCCACGAGATGTTGTTTATGGGCAAGTAAGCCTTCAAGTTCTTGAGTACAAGCGGCTTGACCGAATGAACGTGACAAAATACCAATCAAATTGATCTTCACGTTATAGTCTTTTAAGCCCGCTTTAACGCCGTCGATTACTGCTTCAACTACGCCTTCAATCGGTAACTTATGGTTCATCGCCATATAGTAAGGACTAAAACGTAACTCAGCGTAATCTAAGCCAGACAATGCCGCATCGGCAACGTTTTCATAGGCAACGCGTTTAACCGCATCCAAGTCAGCGAGTACGCCAACCATCCAATCGAGCTTCTTTAAGAAGGCGACTAAGCTAGTTTCTTTCCCCTGAATTTGCACAAAAGGTGCGAGAGTCTCTAAAGAATCGGCAGGTAGCACAATGCCGTGTTGGTGTCCTAGTTCCCAAATGGTGTTTACTCGCACATTACCGTCTAGGTGACGATGCAGATCCACCAATGGAATGGATGTATCAATCATATTTAACCCCTATTTGAACTACCCAGCCAATGCTTTTGTTATTTGGTCGCGGGCGGACACTAAGTTTAACACGCATTTTCAGGGGCATTTATGCGCCAAACGCATTTAAATTCACATTCAGTCACAATTCTGCTTAATATCCATACAAGGAACTGCCGTATTCATCAGGCATAATGACTTCAATAACAACGAAAATATCAGAGATCGACTATGCATAAACTCTTAACCCCCAGTTTATTGATATGCGCATTAAGCGCCTGCAGTGCCACTCAAACCACAAAAAATGACCAAACCGCAGCGCCACAGGCAATATCAGCAACACAGTCGCAAGTTGAGCCCATAGTTCCCGCGCTGCAAGCGATCATCGACCAAAGCTGGCAATTACAGCTCAGCGCGAGTCCTGAAATGGCTTACAGCATGGGGGATGCCAGTGCCGCAGGAAAGTTATCGGATCTCTCGCCAGCTGCACTCTCTAAGCTCAATCAAGGCCAAATCGCAGTATTAGCGCAGCTCAAAGCACTCGACCGCAGCAGTTTGAGTAAAGAAGATAAGATTAACGCTCAAATACTGGAAGATCAGCTCCAAAACGATGTCGACCTGTATCGCTTTAAAGATTATTACTTGCCCATTACCGCGGAAAGCGGCTTCCACGCTTATATCACCTCAATCGCACAGGGAAGATTCAACACCCTTGAGGATTACCGCAACTATATTGCCAAACTCAATGCACTCCCGACCTATTTCGCCCAGCAAACTCAATGGCTGAAACAAGGATTAGCCGAGGGAATAACGCCGCCTAAAGTGACACTCAATGGCTTTGAAGACAGTATCAGTGCTTATATCGTCCCTGTGGAAAAGAGCGGTTATTTCAAACCTTTTACGCAATACCCCAGCTATTTCACTGAAGCACAAAAAACTCAGCTGACCCAAGAAGGTCGCGCCTTAGTCGAGCAAAAAGTCCTACCGCTATATCAAAACTTCTATGATTTTATGACCAAAGAGTACATTCCCAATGCACGGGAAAATATCGC
Source organism: Shewanella scandinavica (assembly GCF_031932065.1). Lineage (NCBI taxonomy): Bacteria > Pseudomonadati > Pseudomonadota > Gammaproteobacteria > Alteromonadales > Shewanellaceae > Shewanella > Shewanella scandinavica. The sequence goes on along the minus strand of NZ_JAUOES010000003.1, from coordinate 4,891 downwards.
GGCCAGCAGCTTACCTAACGGTGCTGAGTTTTATGAGAATCGAGTACGTTACTATACGACCTTGAATATGACGTCGGCAGAAGTGCATGAGCTGGGCTTAAAAGAAGTAAAGCGTATCCGCCAAGAGATGGAGCAAATCATCAAGTCCGTTGGCTTTAAAGGCAGCTTTGCCGACTTCTTACATTTCCTGCGGACCGATCCCCAGTTCTACACCACCAGTGCCGATCAGTTACTCAAAGAAGCGGCATTTATTGCCAAAAAAGCCGATGCCATGCTGCCTAAGTACTTCGGCAAACTCCCCCGTAAACCCTATGGTATAGCGCCAGTGCCCGCCGAAATTGCGCCGAAATACACCACAGGCCGATATTCAGGATCGAACAGCGATGACGAACCCGGTTACTACTGGGTCAACACTTATGCATTGGACAAGCGCCCACTCTACGAGTTAGAAGCTTTAACTTTGCACGAAGCCGTACCCGGTCATCATCTGCAAATTTCACTCAACTCTGAGCTAACGTCACTCCCCGATTTCCGTCGTTATGGCTATATCTCTGCCTTTGGCGAAGGCTGGGGTCTGTATTGCGAATACTTAGGTTTAGAGGCTGGCTTCTACCAAGATCCCTACAGTAACTTTGGCCGCTTAACCTATGAAATGTGGCGGGCAGCGCGTTTAGTCGTAGACACAGGCATGCATGCCCAAGGATGGAGTCGTCAACAAGCCATCGATTTTATGGCCAGCAATACCGCGCTATCACTGCACAATGTCACGACCGAAATTGACCGTTATATTTCGTGGCCAGGACAAGCCTTGTCCTACAAGATTGGCGAGTTAACGATCAAGCGGTTACGCGCTAAAGCAGAACAGGAACTCGGCGACAAGTTTGATATTCGCGCCTTCCACGACGCTGTGCTCGAAAATGGCTCAGTACCTATGTCGATCCTCGAACAGCAAATCAATGATTTTATTGAAGCTAAAAAGGCGACACGCTAAGTTAATCACAACCATGGGAGTCGGTATTTTCAGACTCCCATGGTTGTCTGTTACACTCTAGCAAACCATTCAAGCCAAATGATTTGCGACTGAGTATGAGCCAAGCCAAAGCGACATTTTCGACTGAACACGATTTAAATACCTCAGAGCAGCAAGCCTTCTGGCAAAGCGTTGTTCAAGACACGCTGATCACAGCTGATGGCATCACGCTGGCCTATATGATGGTCAAACATCCCCAAGCACATACCGCAATCGTTCTCAGTAGTGGCCGAGTTGAATCCTATTTAAAGTACCAAGAATTGGTCTTCGACTTGTACCAACAGGGTTACTCTGTTTATGCCATCGATCACCGTGGCCAAGGATTGTCGGATCGTATGACAATCAATCCACACATGGGTCATGTGCGAAGATTCAATGATTATATTGATGATTTTGCACTGTTTATGCAGAAGAAAGTGTTACCGCAAAACGACAAACAACTCATGCTACTTGGCCATTCAATGGGTGGCGCGATTGGCACTTTGTATCTCAAACAACATCCCGATATTTTTACCGCCGCGGTATTTTCAGCGCCCATGTATGGCATCAAATTACCTATGCCAAAAGCATTCGTGCGCTGGTTAGCCAGTAAACTCGATACCACACTCAATGGCGGTGAACCTAACTATGTGCTTGGAGGACAAAACTATAAGCCGGTTCCCTTCAAAGGAAATGAGCTAACCCATTGCCAAAGTAGATACCAAGCCTATCGAGACTTGTATGACGCGGCCCCTAAGTTACAACTCGGTTCCCCAACTAACCGTTGGTTGACAGAATCTTTAGATGCAGCAGACACTTGCGTACTGGCAACGGCGCAAATTCGCACGCCAATCCTGATACTGCAAGCGAGTGAAGATAAGATTGTTGATAATGCGGCCCAGAATCTTGCGGTGAGCACTCATTGCCAATTGAAGGTGATCGCAGGGGCTGCCCATGAGATTTTTATGGAAAAAGACGCCTATCGGAACCAAGCCTTAAATTATGCGCTCGACTTCTTTAAACGCTTCGCAATAAAGGACGAGGACAAACAAGCTGGATAAAGTCCGCTTGGTTTAGCGCTCGGCTGAATAAATAGCCCTGATAACCATCACAGCCAAATTCAACAAAGGCTTGATAGTGTTGGGGTGATTCAACGCCTTTAGCCACCACGTGCAAATTAAACTGCTGCGCAGAGACAATTAACGCCTTCACTCTTTGTGGCATTGCGGCTAATGAATCAATACAACTCATATCCAATTTAACCGCAACTAATGGCTGGTTGGCTAAACAACTTAAAGCACTCGAGCCAGAACCGAAATGATCGAGGACGATACCTATCCCTGCATCAACTAACTTAGACACGCGCTCAGCCACAAACTGTGGTTGCATTAACAATGCGGCCTCATTGAGTTCAATACCCAGTTGATGAGCCGTAATGCCATGCTCTTTAACTAACGCAACCAATGCATCAACAAAATCTGCCTGACCAAATGAGAATGCACTGATATTAAGAGTTAAAGTCGGCAAACTCCGGCCTTGGGCATGGGATGTCTGAATAAACTGACACACACGATTAGCGACCCAAAAATCGAGTTCAGCAATCATTCCTCCCTGTTCGGCTAACGCTACAAACTCTGCAGGCGGGATAAACTCGCCATCGGTACGATACCAACGTGTGAGCACTTCAGCCGAGACCAATTCACTGTGCGCATTCATCACAGGTTGGAACATTAACGTCATGCTATCTTGCTGTAATGCCGTCTGTAACTCCTGTTGTAACTGTTCATCACGGCTCTGACGTAAATCCATCTCAGCATGATAGAAAGCGCATCCCGCTTGCCCAGGTTGCTTAGCACTCAAGGTTGCTAACTCGGCGCGGCGCATGACTAAAGCAGGATCTAAGGTCTCTATGCTGTCGAGCAAACAAATCCCCACATTCGCGCTAAGCTCAAAATAATGATGACCATAATGGAATGGTCGAGCAATCACTTGCCTTAACTCACTCGCAAGCGCTAAAGCACGACGCGCAGCCACTGAAGCATCAACCGCTAAGTCTTTAGCCAGCAAAACAAAATCACCGGACTCCAATCGGCCAACGGTAATATTCTCAGTAAAATAACTCGATAGACGTGCAGCCACTTGCGTGAGTAAGCGCTCTAATTCGTGGGAGTTTAGAGTCGCGACCAAGCCTAATCTATCCACCTCAACAAGCAGCAATGCTCCCCATTGACCTGAACTATTACCTTGGGTTAAAAATTGCGACAGTCGCGCCACAAAGACATCGGGTAACATCTTGCGACCCGTAACCGATTGATCCACAAGTTCATTAATCGCAGCATGGTTCTTGGCACTTTCTGACACATCCATATGAATGCCGATCATCCGAGTAGGACGTCCTTGAGGGTCCCAATCAACCAGCATGCCGCGATCCAGCACCCACACATAATGCCCCTCTCTATGTCGCAGGCGATGGACACTTTCAAATTCCTTACTTTTACCGCTAACGTACTCCTGCAACGCATCCAGTACGATATCCCTATCATCGGGATGTAACCGCGTTTCCCAAGTCTGGAATACGCCCGCTAATTCATCCGGCGCATAACCGATCATCTCTTTCCAGCGATCAGAAAGAAAAACCTCACCCGTGCTGATATCCCAATCCCAAATACCGTTCCGCGAGCCTTCCACCGCAAACAGCCAGCGCAGTTCGCTGTCATTCAACTGTTTCACAGCACGACTCAAACGTTCATGTACCTGCTGCAAACTGGCTTGCAATGATAAGACTTCTGATGAGCTCCAAGGGATCGATGTCGAAAAGGAAGAAGTCCCTACCTGTTTAGCGGCCTCGCTTAATATTTGGAATGGACGGATCAACAGGAAATAGAGAATGAAGGTAAAACCAATCAGTAATAATCCACCCAGCCCCCAAACCCGCATAAAACGTTGTTGTAACTTAGCGGAAGCTTCGGCAACTAAAGGCGCTAAATCGGCTTCAAGATAAATCAAATCAACCGCACCACCATACTGAGGCACGACGGGATAATATGCTTGAATAGTTAAGCGTTCGAGATTAACGAGAATTTGTGGCAGGAAAGCCTGAACCACAGCACGATGACGAGTAGCATCATAACCATCAATGACTTGCATGGCATTGCTATCACGCCAAACAGTATGGTTTGCAAAACGAATACGGCTATCAGCATCAACTAAGATATAAACCATAGTGCCCATATCCAGCGCAGCTAAGGAAACCTCCTGCTCGATCCGCTCCACATCCTGTAAAGCCTGCGCCGATTGAACCACATTCTGCATCCGGAACAACTGCTGCTTTATCAGTTTCGATTGTCGCTGCGCCAATTCAGCACGCACTTGATCGCTTTCAAACAGGTACTCGCCTATGACCAACACTAAATATAGTGTCAGCATACACAGAGGGAGCAGTACCGCGAGCGAAAGCTTACGAAGCATAGGCAACAGACAGCCTTTAACAAAAATGTGAATAGTTTTTGTATGCTAACGGGAAACTAACCACTAAGCAAAAGGACTTATCAAACTAAGCGAGATCTTGATGTAAATAATGAACTTAGAGTATAAAAGTCTGAAATATAGGAAGGAAAAAACGTAAAGAACTAGCGAAATGACCAGAGCTAAAACGAATAGAACAATGTTCTGTATTAACGCTGATTTAACAAATTGCAGATGCAAAAAAGCCAGCTTATTCAGCTGGCTTCGTTACATCTCAATGAGATAATTAGGCGCTTGGCGATGACCTACTCTCACATGGGGAGACCCCACACTACCATCGGCGCGTTTGCGTTTCACTTCTGAGTTCGGGATGGGATCAGGTGGTTCCACAAGGCTATTGTCACCAAGCAAATTCTG